>NZ_VTYA01000080.1:0-992 GCF_013114135.1 Vibrio sp. 03-59-1 | reverse complement strand
GGTTTTTTAGCAGACAGCCCTGAAATCATCAATGAATGGCATCGAATTGGAATAGAAAGTGGTGGTATCGCAATAGAAGAGCCTCCAGGTGTTCGTGGTTCCGGCTCGCGTCGATTGTATTTAGCTTACTTACGTGATCCTGATGGGAATAAAATTTGTACGACTCATTTTCTGCCAAGTGAAAGTGCGCTCTAACAAACAATTTAAGAGTGACTCCTAACGCTTGCCGATTTTACTCCGATTTGAATTTAGTGTTTACGGTGCAATGGTTTAGCTTAGGTGTCATAGCGTTGTCGCACCTTAATTGGGCGTTATGCGTATCGGAGAAATAGGAACTTATGGAACTTGAAAATTTTGAAGTAGTAAAGAATCAAGGTTGGTTTACTTTCAATTCAAAACGCGATTTAAAAGTACTGGGATTTAAAACTCAAAGACTAGCAAAAATGGATCTTGAGAAAACAAAGATTCAAGTTACTCTTGGCTCTACAGAGTTAGGACAAGAGCTTGGTTTAAACTCTGAAATTGGCACTTTGATTCTTGCCTTCTTTCCTGAACAAGAAGTTGAGTTCATCAGAACAACTAATGGTCAAAGTAGCAAGCCAGAGTATCCCAGCTTTGCTTACAGCGGGGCTTCCGATGAACTAAATAATTTCCTATTAAAACTGGAAAACTTAGCTCATGCGCGTGCAGCTGAGTCATACGCATAACAAAGCGTTTAAGACGGATTCCCAACGCTCGGCATTTTCGGCTTTCTTCAGTTTAAGTGTTTATGTCACAATGGTTTAGGCAGGGTGGTAGCGTTGCTCACCACTTAACGCGGCGTTATGAGCTTCCAAGAATTAGAAGGAAAGTATGGCAATTTTAGAAATTCTGACTGCACCAGACCCGAGGCTTAAGGTCAAAGCGGAAAAGGTGCAAGATCTCTCGACGGTACAAACATTAATAGACGACATGTTGGAAACGTTATATGCGACTGACAATGGTATTGGTTT
>NZ_VTYA01000079.1:0-998 GCF_013114135.1 Vibrio sp. 03-59-1 | reverse complement strand
AAATGTGTGTTTGGCGATATTCATTAGATCAAAGACAGCGATGCGCGTCTACCTCATTGTTTTTACGGTTAATTATGAGGGGATTCGCAAGAATTGGGCGTTAGGTATTCCTTCAAATTCATGTATACAAGGATGGTTCATGAGTAATCAAAAAGTAGTGTTAATCACAGGTGCAGGAAGAGGCATTGGAGCTGCAACGGCGAGGCTCTTTGCTGAACAAGGATATGCAGTTTGTATTAATTATAAGTCCAATTCGGCAGCGGCAGAAGCGTTAGCTCATGAAATTAGGTTAACAGGTGGTCAGTGTATTACGGTTCAAGCTGATGTTTCGAGTGAAGTTGAAGTATCAAGGCTATTTGCGAGAATCGATGATGAACTAGGTGCTTTGTCGGTGCTTGTTAATAATGCAGGTATTCTTCGCAAACAATCACGCCTCGAAGATATGACTGCCGACCGAATCAATACCATCTTATCTAATAATGTGACTAGTTACTTTCTTTGCTGCCGTGAGGCAGTCAAACGCATGTCTACACGTCATGGTGGGCATGGAGGTGTGATAGTGAATGTTTCATCGGGCGCATCTCGTTCGGGTTCGCCAAATGAGTATATTGATTACGCAGCGTCTAAAGGGGCAATTGATACGCTGACAAAAGGGTTATCTCTAGAAGTTGCCTCAGAAGGTATCAGAGTTAATTGCGTTCGCCCTGGGCTCATTTATACGGAAATGCATGCTGATGGTGGTGAGCCTGAAAGGATAGAGCGGTTAAAAAGTATTATCCCTCTCCAACGAGGAGGGCGTCCTGAAGAGGTAGCAGAAGCTATCTATTGGCTTTCATCGGAAAAGTCATCATTCTCTACGGGGAATTACTTAGACCTGTGTGGTGGGCTTTAAATGCTTAGTATCAAGTTTGAAGTGCGACACTTTCTACAGGTGGGCATGAATATACTCCATTGGCATTCTATACCCAAGCCTTTTGCGTGGGCGCATGTTTAATTTA
>NZ_VTYA01000078.1:0-999 GCF_013114135.1 Vibrio sp. 03-59-1 | reverse complement strand
CATGGTCTTCTCCTTTTACTTCGGACCTGAACACTCCAAGCATGGCTGATAGCGATGTGAAGTGGTAGGGGGAGACCATCTCATCACCTTAATGCGGCGTTATAGCTCAGGTCAGTTTCGCCTTCATAATAAAATCAAGACTACGTTAATCACGTATAGTTTTTGCGATCTGTACGTTGATTACGTATACTCTGCGTATGAAAAGTATATTTGTCGAATCGACCATATTTGAAAAGTACCGTAATGAATACCTCAGCGATGATGAGTTTAGGTTTTTTCAAGCTGAACTCATGTCTAACCCGAAGCAGGGTGACGTGATTCAAGGTACAGGTGGTTTGCGAAAGATTCGAGTTGCAAGTAAGGGTAAGGGCAAGCGTGGTGGCTCTCGTGTTATCTATTACTTCCTCGACGAAAAACGTCGTTTCTACTTGCTGACAATCTATGGCAAGAATGAAATGTCTGATTTAACCGCAGACCAAAAGAAACAATTAAAGGCTTTTATGGAGGCGTGGCGTAATGAGCAATCGTGATCTATTTACAGAATTAGGTTCAGCTCTTGTTGAGGCTAAAGAACATTCAGAGGGTAAATTGACCCTTAAAACTCATCAAGTTAACGATATCAGCGAGTTAGATATTTCGCCTAATGAAATCGTTAGTATCCGTGAACAATTTAATATGTCTCGTGGTGTATTTGCGCGTTTACTGCATACATCATCTCGTACATTAGAAAATTGGGAACAAGGGCGTAGCGCACCAAATGGGCAAGCGGTAACCCTTTTAAAATTGGTTCAGCGTCATCCTGAAACCTTGTCGCACATAGCTGAGCTATAACAAAGCATTTAAGAGTGATTCGCAACGCTTGGCAGTTTCGCTTCGCTCAAGTATAGCCAAGCGCTGCTCACCTATATGGTCTCCCCCGGTTTTGCAAGTCAGTAGCATAATTAAAAGCGCAGGTTAACTTCCATATATACGGCCTGTTTAAGCGGCTATTGCCTTGGC
>NZ_VTYA01000077.1:0-1435 GCF_013114135.1 Vibrio sp. 03-59-1 | reverse complement strand
CAAGGCAATAGCCGCTTAAACAGGCCGTATATATGGAAGTTAACCTGCGCTTTTAATTATGCTACTGACTTGCAAAACCGGGGGAGACCATATATGTGAGCAACGCTACCACGAAACTAAACCATACCACCGTAATCACAAAACCCAACGATGGAATGAAAAATGCCAAGCGTTGGGAATCACTCTTGAATGTTTTGTTATATTTACAACCTTTGAAAGTTTCTTAAAGAAAAATTAGGCGTTTTATCCTTACATGCTTGATCGTTCAACGCATACCAAGTTTCATAATATTCGTTGCTATAGTTGTTTAAAACTACACCACTAGTATGATAAACGACACCTACTTCCAATACATTTGACCACTTCTCAATAGTTGTTTTTGGGCGTTCCCCAACGATTAAATAATGGCATGGATACTCAAGGTCTGATACCAACTCCTTGATTTTATTCAATTGTGAATATCGCGTACTTGGATTGCTTTTAGCATCTGTAAAACGATTCACAAGTACAACTCTTCGATGAACAAACAAGTAAGTCGCAAATTCGTAGCTAGAAATGAGATTTCTTCTAAGGTAAGCCAAAATCTCAAGCGATCGAGTGCTATTACCAGAGATTAAATTGAAAACCATCTCTAATGAATCCTGAATTTTGATCCATTGATTCACTAAAAACGCGACCTCATTAAATTCACTATAAACTCCTAGTTCGGTACTAGGTACTTTTAAAACAAGATCTGTACTTCCTAAAGACTGCAAATACTTACATTCACCCTCGATTAGAACGTAAGGTTCACCATCTCCCAAGGGGGAGATACTAAATTCTGATTCAAATTTTGAAACCCACGAAGACATAACTTGAAGTGAAAACGCCGAGTGTTGCGAATCTGTCTTAAATGCCTTGTTAGTTTACCTACATGATGAAGCCAAAGTTTAGCGCCAAGATGCTGAATTAGTTACAAAACTACTGGCTTTGGACGTAGAAGTAAAACTGAAAACTACGAAACTAAAACCCAACCAACAAAACGAACTTGGCTAAGAAGCGACATGCGCTAAACAACCAAGATTGAAACCACTCAAACTGACAAAGGATTCGTTCGACCAGTCTGACAACCAAGTGCGACAAACCATTTTATGAGCAATATAGCCACCAAGAAAAAGAAGCCGCGCCAAAGAATTATCACGAAAAAGATAGAGCCAGTAAGTGACTACCTCACCGCGAACGCTTCCCATATAGTGCCACCGGAAAGTTCCTGTGATTAGCAAACCTACAGGTGCAAATCACAATAACCGGACAAGCTCTCGGAATAAAACCCTTTTTCTACTCTTGTAAACTAACGCCCAATTAAGGTGCGACAACGCTGTAACACCCAAGCTAAACCATTGCACCGTAAACACAAATTTCAAATCGAAGTGAAACTGCCACGCGTTGGGAGTCA
>NZ_VTYA01000076.1:0-1054 GCF_013114135.1 Vibrio sp. 03-59-1 | reverse complement strand
TAGTCTCCAAATTTAGCTGTTTGACACACTAATTATGGCTCTGGCTTTAAGCTAACCCACGAAATTGGAGGCTAGCACCTCGTGGGGGTCATTATGTCTATGTGATTTCGAGAAATTTACCTATGAATCTACTATTTATATGCAGTCGCAATAAGCTTCGTAGTCCGACAGGCGAAGCTGTTTTTGGTGATTACGCCAATCTGGAGGTTCGTTCAGCAGGTATCAGTAATGATGCTCAAGCACCATTGGGAACAGAAGATATCAACTGGGCAGATATTATATTTGTAATGGAACAATCTCATAAGAACAAGCTTGCAAAGAAGTTTAGAAAGCAGTTGAACGGGCAGCGAGTTGTTTGTTTAGGAATACCAGATGTATATAAATATATGGACCCTGAACTGATCGAAATATTCGAAAGAGAAGTTCCAAGGTATCTTTAGTGTTAATCACATAACAAACAATTTAAGAGTGACTCCTAACGCTTGCCGATTTCACTCCGGTTTGAAATTTGTGTTTACGGTGCAATGGGTTAGCTTGGGTGTTACAGCGTTGTCGCACCTTAATTGGGCGTTAGTTTACAAGAGTAGAAAAGGGGTTTTATTCCGAGAGCTTGTCCGGTTATTGTGCTTTGCACCTGTTGGTTTTCTAATCACAGGAACTTTCCGGTGGCACTATATGGGAAGTGTTCGCGGTTGGATAGTCACTTACTGGCTCTAACTTTTTCGTGATAATTCTTTGGTGTGGTTTCTTTTTCTTGGTGACTATATTGCTCATAAAATGGTTTGTCGCACTTGGTTGTCAGGCTGGTCAAATGAATCCTTTGTCAGTTTGAGATCTTTAAATTTTGGTTGTTTAGCGTATGTCGCTTCTTAGCTAAGTTCGTTTTGTTAGTTGGGTTTGAGTTTCGCAGTTTTCAGTTTTACTTCTGCGCCCAAAGCCAGTAGTTATTATAACTAATTCAGCATCTTGGCGCTAAACTTTGGCTTCATCATGTAGGTAAACTAACAAGGCATTTAAGACAGATTCGCAACACTCGGCGTTTTCACTTCAAGTT
>NZ_VTYA01000075.1:0-1062 GCF_013114135.1 Vibrio sp. 03-59-1 | reverse complement strand
TCGACAAGTGCTCAGCAAACCTCAATGGAACGCCTATCATCAGGCTTCAAAATTAACAGTGCGAAAGACGACGCAGCGGGTCTACAAATTTCGAACCGTTTAAACGTACAAAGCCGTGGTCTTGATGTTGCAGTGCGTAACGCAAATGACGGTATTTCAATTGCACAAACAGCAGAAGGTGCAATGAATGAAACAACCAACATCCTTCAACGTATGCGTGACTTGTCACTACAATCTTCAAACGGCTCAAACTCAAAAGCTGAGCGTGTCGCGATTCAAGAAGAAGTAACGGCGCTTAACGATGAACTAAACCGTATTGCAGAAACCACATCATTTGGTGGCAATAAGCTACTTAATGGCACTCACGGCACGAAATCATTCCAAATTGGTGCTGATAACGGTGAAGCGGTCATGCTTTCTCTACGCGATATGCGTTCAGATAACTCAAAAATGGGTGGTACAGGTTACCAAGCTGGCGAAGCAAAAGATAAAGATTGGGCGGTTAAGTCAGACGCTAACGACCTTACGATTAAGCTGACTGATACAGCAGGCCAAGAACAAGAAATCAACATCAGCGCGAAAGCGGGTGACGATATCGAAGAACTTGCTACTTACATTAATGGTCAAACAGATTTAGTAAAAGCATCAGTTACAGAAGATGGCGCACTTCAAATGTTTGCGGGTAGCAACAAAGTATCGGGCGACGTTGAATTCTCTGGCGGTCTTGCTGGTGAGCTAGACATGCAAGCGGGTCGTAAAGAAACGGTTGATACTATTGATGTAAGAACGGTTGGCGGTTCACAAGAATCTGTTGCTGTTATTGATGCAGCACTTAAATATGTCGATAGCCACCGTGCAGAACTGGGTGCTTTCCAAAACCGTTTCGAACATGCAATCAACAACTTAGATAACATCAACGAAAATGTTAATGCTTCTAAGAGCCGTATCAAAGATACCGATTTCGCGAAAGAAACGACGCAAATGACGAAGACACAAATTCTTGGTCAGGCATCAAGCTCAATTCTTGCTCAAGCGAAACAAGCGCCTAACTCAGCGTTAAGC
>NZ_VTYA01000074.1:0-1076 GCF_013114135.1 Vibrio sp. 03-59-1 | reverse complement strand
TCGGTGACGCTTTCACCTTCGTCTAAATATTGCACCGCGTTGTTGTCGACCGTGTAGGTCCAGTCGCCATCGGCGTCAATCACTAAGCTGCCGAGCGCCGCCGCATTGGTCGAGCCTGTTGGTGTGAACACCCCGTTCGGGTTGAACTCCGGATTGTCATTGGCGTCCACATCACTGATGGTCAAACTGCCTTCGCTGACCAAGGTGTCAGCCAGCGTGACGTCCACGTCTTCGGTGACGCTGCCTTCATCGCTGTCGCCTTCGCCCACGGTGATGTCGGACGGATCTTCCGCGCCATTAATGGTGATGGTGACCACATGCTCGGTCCCATCGGTGGCACTGACGGTGTAAATTTCGGTGACGGTCTCGCCCTCGTCCAGATACTGCACCGCGTTGTTGTCGACCGTGTAGGTCCAGTCGCCATCGGCGTCAATCACTAAACTGCCGAGCGCCGCCGCGTTGGTCGAGCCTGTCGGTGTGAACACTCCGTTCGGGTTGAACTCAGGGGTATCATTGGCGTCCACATCGCTGATGGTCAAGCTGCCTTCGCTGACTAAGGTGTCGGCTAATGTCACGTCCACGTCTTCAGTGACGCTGCCTTCATCGCTGTCGCCTTCGCCCACAGTGATGTCGGACGGATCTTCCGCGCCATTAATGGTGATGGTGACCACATGCTCGGTCCCATCGGTGGCACTGACGGTGTAGATCTCGGTGACGCTTTCACCTTCGTCTAAATATTGCACCGCGTTGTTGTCGACGGTGTAGGTCCAGTCGCCATCGGCGTCAATCACTAAGCTGCCGAGCGCCGCCGCATCGGTCGAGCCTGTCGGTGTGAACACCCCGTTCGGGTTGAATTCCGGATTGTCATTGGCGTCCACATCGCTGATGGTCAAGCTGCCTTCGCTGACCAAGGTGTCGGCCAGTGTCACGTCCACGTCTTCGGTCACGCTGCCTTCATCGCTGTCGCCTTCGCCCACAGTGATGTCAGACGGATCTTCCGCGCCGTTAATGGTGATGGTGACCACATGCTCGGTCCCATCGGTGGCACTGACGGTGTAAATTTCGGTGACGCTTTC
>NZ_VTYA01000073.1:0-1088 GCF_013114135.1 Vibrio sp. 03-59-1 | reverse complement strand
GAGCTGAACAACCGCCACCCAGACGTGCAAGCTCTCGATGCCGATAGCGATCCTGTGATCCGTACCCTGACAGTGACGTCGGCGGACGGCACCCCTCATGACGTAGTCGTGACCATCGTGGGCTCAGACGACCAAGCGATCATCACACCAGAGCAACCGGGTGACGATAAAGGCGCAGTGCAAGAAGACGTCACGCTGACCACGAGTGGCAACTTAACCGTGGCGGATCCTGATGCCGGCGAAGCGGTCTTCCAGCCTCAAACCGACGTTCGAGACGGTAACTGGGGCTCGTTCTCTATCGATGCGGATGGCAACTGGACGTATGAGCTGAACAATCGCCACCCAGACGTGCAAGCTCTGGACGCCGATAGCGATCCGGTGATCCGTACCCTGACAGTGACGTCGGCGGACGGCACTACTCATGACGTGGTCGTGACCATCGCGGGCTCTGACGACCAAGCGATCATCACGCCAGAGCAACCGGGTGATGACGCGGGCGCAGTGCAAGAAGACGTCACGCTGACCACGGGTGGCAACTTAACCGTGGCGGATCCTGATGCCGGCGAAGCGGTCTTCCAACCACAAACCAACGTTCAAGATGGTAACTGGGGCACCTTCTCTATCGATGAGACTGGTAACTGGACGTATGAGCTGAACAACCGCCACCCTGACGTGCAAGCTCTCGACGCCGATAGCGATCCGGTTATTCGTACCCTGACAGTGACGTCGGCGGACGGCACTTCTCATGACGTGGTGGTGACTATCGCGGGCTCAGACGACCAAGCGATCATCACACCAGAGCAACCGGGTGATGACGCGGGCGCGGTGCAAGAAGACGTCACGCTGACCACAGGTGGCAACTTAAACGTGGCGGATCCTGATGCCGGCGAAGCGGTCTTCCACCCACAAACCGACGTTCAAGACGGCCACTGGGGCACGTTCTCTATCGATGCCGAGGGCCACTGGACGTATGAGCTGAACAACCGCCACCCAGACGTGCAAGCGTTAGACGCCGATAGCGATCCGGTGATCCGTACCCTGACAGTGACGTCGGCGGACGGCACCCCTCATGACGTGGTGGTGACCAT
>NZ_VTYA01000072.1:0-1091 GCF_013114135.1 Vibrio sp. 03-59-1 | reverse complement strand
CTTAGTATCAAGTTTGAAGTGCGACACTTTCTACAGGTGGGCATGAATATACTCCATTGGCATTCTATACCCAAGCCTTTTGCGTGGGCGCATGTTTAATTTATGTGCAATTTCATTACAAAGCTTCTGTGTCACATGTGACATAGAAGTTCGCTTTGGTAAGTATTGTCGTATCAATCCATTAGTGTTTTCATTGGTTCCTCTTTCCCACGAATGATATGGGTTTGCAAAGTAAAACAAACAGTTATGGTGTTTTTCTAGTTGGGCGTAGCCGTGAAATTCAGTGCCATTATCTGCTGTAATTGTCTTAAATGGTAAATCTGAGCGCGTCATTATTTTACTCATTCTAACGTTGAGTGATTCGCTAGTTCTGTCGTCCATTTGCCCAATAAAAGTGTAGCCAGTCATTCTATCGACCAAAGTGACAATACAGTGCTTGGTGCCCCGGCCAACGACCGTATCAATTTCCCAGTGACCAGGTTCTTTTCTGTGTTCAGCAGCTTTCGATCTTTCGGTGATATGACGCTTGTTAGCTAGGCGTCCTCGACTGTCTTTTGAGTTGTATCTCTTACGCCTTTTCTTGGTGGATTGTCGCAAGTGTTTCCATAGCGTGCCACCATGAGCTTTGTCATTCCAAACGTGCTGATAAATGAGCTCATGGCTCATTGTTGGGTAGCCTCTAACTTTAAGGTGTCCAACAATTTGGTCAGGGCTCCAGTCCAGTCGTAGCAAGGCTTCTGGGAGTTTGAAGTCGAGCTCATCATAGCGTTTGTTTCTACGCGAACGACTGAGTCGGTTGCGTGCCATTTGCTGCGCTCTCCAAGCTTGGTAAGAGTACCTGTCAAAGTACCGGTCGTATCGAGAGTTGCGTTCAATTTCTCGATAGATAGTCGCTTTGTGACGACCCAGTTGTTTAGCTATTTTAGCTGTACTAATTCCTTGCTTTCTAAGCGCAGAAATCATATACCTTTCATTCTCAGTGAGGTGCGAATATTTCATGTTTTTTACTTCTTGGCGGGAGCAGACTTCATGATTATCGCACCTTACTGTTTTTATGTTCAGAGGTGTCGCACTTCGTACTTGAATCCAAG
>NZ_VTYA01000071.1:0-1158 GCF_013114135.1 Vibrio sp. 03-59-1 | reverse complement strand
CATGGTCTTCTCCTTTTACTTCGGACCTGAACACTCCAAGCATGGCTGATAGCGATGTGAAGTGGTAGGGGGAGACCATCTCATCACCTTAATGCGGCGTTAGGTTAATCATGTAGTTTAAAGGAATTAGATAATGTTTTTTTACTCAGATGAGTTTTTTCGGGCTAACTTTTCAACTGTTACTCCTCCAAAAGAGTTATACCATTACACTTCAATAGAAACGCTTGCGCTGATACTTAAATATTGCAGCGTTAGGTTTAATCGTGCAGACAATGTGAATGATCCAATAGAAGCAGAGTCTTCAACTCTTGGTTCGTTCAAAAAAGGAACTTTTATCTCTTGCTGGACAACAAAAATAGAAGACACGATCCCAATGTGGAACTTGTATAGCAACAATATGAAAGGTGTACGCATTAAATTGCCAGCAAATATGTTTTTGGGGAGGGATAAAATAATCTATTGGGGTGATGGTGGCTTTGCTGTTAACTGTGGGCAACACATAAAAATGACTAGAAATGAACCTGGTGTTAATGCAGGAGTCAGTATTATTGAGGGGCCTAATCCTATATTTTATACAGATGAGCGTGATATTTTATACTCAAATTTACATTACCCGATAAATGGAACTGAGCATAAGAATTATCAAACTTTTGGTGTTGCTTTGGCAAAACCTAAAATTTGGGAGTATGAAGATGAGTGGCGTTTTAAAATACTAGCATGTAATCAGCAATTTATTGATTTACCTTTAGATTTTATTAGGGAAACATATAACTTTGAAAAGCAACCATGTATTGAAGAATATATAGATGTGAAGTTGGACTCGACAGTATTTGATGAGATGGAAATTCTATTAGGCCCTAGAAGTACAGATTCAGAAATTACGATTGTAGAAAGCTTGTTGGAAAAATATGCACCTGCAGCTAGACTTACTATCTCCTCAATTAAGATTGCAAATTAACCTAACAAACAATTTAAGAGTGACTCCTAACTCTTGGCGGTTTCACTCCGGTTTGAAATTTGTGTTTACGGTGCAATGGTTTAGCTTGGGTGTTATAGCGTTGTCGCACCTTAATTGGGCGCTGACGGATCCCCTCATAATTTCCCCAGCCCTGCATTGTGTGTCAACCTTTGATATTCGAACATTCCCCACTGGTATTG
>NZ_VTYA01000008.1:0-203304 GCF_013114135.1 Vibrio sp. 03-59-1 | reverse complement strand
CGCTTAAGAGAATATGGTGGAGGGGGACGGATTCGAACCATCGAAGGCAGTGCCGTCAGATTTACAGTCTGATCCCTTTGGCCACTCGGGAACCCCTCCAGGGTATTTCTTACTTCTTTATAAGAAGTAAACTAAAAGAATGTTTTCCCAACTCATCCCTCAAGTGCGGAGCGCATCATAGCAAACTCGTTAAAGCTGTAAAGGATTTTTCGTATGATTTTGAGTTGAATGCTGCCTTTTTGGGCAAGGAAGCCGGAAAATGCGCATTTTGTCTATTAAGACAGCGATATTTATACGAGGTAATTGAGATTGATGTCTCTATTTCTTTGGTTCTTTTACATTTTATCTATCGGCTTTACATTCCTTGACGAACAAACCGTTAATCTGTTGGTAAACTAGAGTCATCAATATTGGTAATAACCTCTTTTATATAAGTAGTCGTATGAAAAAAAATACAATAGTGGCGCTCTTCGCCATTTCAGTTGTTGCATTTAGTTCGGTTTCTAACGCTAAGCGTCCATCTACAGGAGGGAGAACGGTAGCCGTTGTTGCTCAAACTGTTTCTCAGCACGATATATCTCAATCGCTTTCACTGATTGGAAAACTTGAGGCCAAACAATCTGTGGTCATTTCTCCTGAAGTTTCAGGAAAAGTAGAGCAAATTGCGATTTACGCAAATCAGAAAGTGAAACAAGGCCAGTTATTGGTTCAGCTAAATGATGACAAAGCGAGTGCCGCAGTTAAAGAGGCGAACGCTTATTTAAAAGATGAGCAGCGAAAGTTGAAAGAGTTTGAACGTCTGGTGAAGCGAAATGCGATCACTCAAACGGAAATTGATGCACAAAAAACCAATGTTGATATTGCTCAAGCTCGTTTAGAAGCGGCAAACGCAAATTTACGCGATTTACACATCAGTGCGCCATTTGCTGGAACTGTCGGCTTTGTTGATTTCAGCCTGGGTAAAATGGTGAGTGTCGGGAGTGAACTCATCACATTGGATAACCTTTCTCTGATGCAGCTCGATTTACAAGTGCCTGAACGTTACTTATCTAAGCTATCAACTGGTATGAAAGTGATCGCGACGAGCCAAGCGTGGGGCGATCAGTCTTTTGCTGGTGAAGTGGTTGGGATTGATTCTCGTATTAACCAAGAGACACTTAACCTGCGCGTACGAATCGAATTTGCTAATCCGGAGAGTAAACTCAAACCGGGCATGCTAATGGCGGCTACTATCGATTTCCCTGCAATCAGCGCACCCATCATCCCAGTACAAGCATTGCAATACTCGGGAACGAAACGATATGTATACATTATTGATGACCAAAATAAAGCACAGCGTCAAGAAGTGCTTCTAGGTGCTCGCGTAGGTAATGAAGTCGTTATCGAGAAAGGATTAGAGATCGGGCAAAACATTGTTGTTCAAGGCTTGGTTAATATGCGTGATGGCGTTGCGATTAAACTGGTTAATGCTGCCGGAGAGCCTGTTGAAAAAAATGATGCATCTGCAATGATCAGCAACGAACCAGCTTCAAGTGTTCATGCTGAGAAGGAGCAACAATAATGTGGTTGTCTGATACAGCGGTAAAAAGGCCAGTTGTCGCGATTGTTCTAAGTCTATTGCTTTGTGTATTTGGTATCGTGTCATTTAACAAACTTGCTGTTCGTGAGATGCCTGATATTGAAAATCCAGTGGTGTCGGTCAGTACTCGCTATGAAGGGGCGTCTGCCACCATTATGGAGAGTCAGATCACCACAGTACTTGAAGATCAGCTTTCTGGGATCAGTGGTATTGATGAAATCAGTTCAACCACAAGAAATGGCAGTTCTCGAATCACCATCACATTCGATTTAGGTTACGACTTAAATACTGGGGTGAGTGACGTTCGAGATGCAGTTGCGCGGGCTCAGCGTGGTCTTCCTGATGAAGCGGATGATCCTATCGTTTACAAAAATAACGGTAGTGGCGAAGCGTCGATGTACATCAATTTAAGCTCCGACATCATGGATCGCACTGAACTGACCGATTACACCGAGCGTGTATTAATGGATAGGTTCAGCCTGATCTCAGGAGTGAGTTCGGTCGATATCTCTGGCGGCCTTTACAAAGTGATGTATGTGAAGTTGAAACCTGAACTGATGGCAGGGCGCGGTATCACCACCACTGATATTACCAATGCTTTACGTTCAGAGAATATCGAAAGCCCGGGCGGTGAAGTTCGTAATGATTCGATTGTCATGTCAGTAAGAACGGAACGTCTTTATCAGCAAGCGGATGATTTCAACTACCTTGTAGTGAAAACCACCAGTGATGGTACGTCGATTTACCTTAAAGATGTTGCTGATGTATTTCTTGGCGCAGAGAATGAAAATTCTACGTTTAAAAGTGATGGCGTAGTCAACGTAAGTATGGGCATTGTGCCTCAGTCGGACGCGAACCCATTAGAAGTAGCAAGTCTCGTTCACGAAGAAGTCGCTAAGATCCAACAATTCTTGCCAGAAGGTACTCGCTTAGCGGTTGATTATGACTCTACCGTGTTCATCGACCGTTCAATTTCAGAAGTCTACAACACACTATTTATTACAGGTGGATTGGTCATACTGGTTCTGTATGTCTTTATTGGGCAAGCAAGAGCGACGTTGATTCCCGCAGTGACGGTGCCAGTATCGCTGATCTCCTCATTTATGGCGGCATACTATTTTGGTTTCTCGATTAACCTGATCACTTTAATGGCACTCATATTATCAATTGGTTTAGTAGTCGATGATGCCATTGTGGTGGTTGAAAATATTTTCCATCACATTGAAAAAGGTGAAAAGCCATTACTCGCGGCATATAAAGGTGTACGTGAAGTGGGCTTTGCGGTAGTGGCAACCACCTTAGTTTTGGTCATGGTGTTCTTACCTATCTCCTTTATGGACGGCATGGTCGGTTTGCTCTTTACTGAATTTTCAGTGTTGTTAGCGATGTCCGTTA
Organism: Vibrio sp. 03-59-1; assembly: GCF_013114135.1. Taxonomy (NCBI): domain Bacteria; kingdom Pseudomonadati; phylum Pseudomonadota; class Gammaproteobacteria; order Vibrionales; family Vibrionaceae; genus Vibrio; species Vibrio sp. 03-59-1. Next base: position 200,330 of record NZ_VTYA01000008.1, on the reverse strand, counting down.
TTTTCTCTTCACTCATCGCACTGACGTTAACGCCAGTGTTAGGGAGTAAGATCCTTAAAGCCAATGTGAAACCAAATCGCTTTAACCTCTTTATAGAAAGAATCTTTGCCCGTCTTGAAGAGGGATATCGAGGTTTAGTGAAAAGAGCCGTGCAGTGGCGATGGATAGCTCCAATCATCATCATGAGTTGTATTGGTGGTAGCTTTGCTTTGCTTAATCATGTTCCCGCTCAACTGACACCGCAAGAAGACCGAGGTGCGATCTTTGCGTTTGTTCGTGGTGCGGATGCAACCAGTTACAACCGCATGAGCTCTAACATGGACTTAGTTGAGCAACGTCTAATGCCACTGTTGGGCCAAGGCGTGTTGAAGTCATTCAGCATTCAGTCTCCAGCATTTGGTGGAATGGCGGGTGACCAAACCGGCTTTGTCATCATGATTTTGGAAGATTGGGGAGACAGAGACCAAACCGCGCAACAAGCATTAGGCTTGATCCGTAAAACCTTGGTCGATATTCCAGATGCCAGAGTCTTCCCTATGATGCCGGGGTTCCGTGGTGGATCGAGTGAGCCCGTTCAGTTTGTCTTGGGCGGCTCGGACTATAAAGAGTTACAAAAATGGGCAGAGATACTCAAAACAGAAGCCAACAATAGTTCACTTATGGAAGGCGCAGACATCAACTACTCAGAGAAAACACCTGAGTTGGTGGTGTCCGTTGATAGAGATCGTGCGTCACAGCTCGGCATTAAAATTTCCGATATTTCCGAAACACTCGAAGTCATGCTCGGCGGCAAAAGTGAAACAACCTTTGTTGATCGCGGTGAAGAGTACGATGTGTACTTACGTGGTGACGAAAATAGCTTCAACAATGCGGCGGACTTGAGCCAAATTTACATGAGAACCGCGAGTGGCGATTTAGTGACTCTTGATACGGTCACGAAGATCGAAGAAGTCGCGTCATCGATTCGACTTTCTCATGTCAATAAACAGAAATCGATCACGTTGAGTGCTAATTTAATCAATGATGCAACGCTTGGCGAGGCATTGGATTTTCTTGATGCAAAAGCCATTGAACTCTTGCCTGGCGATATTTCAGTTGATTACACCGGTGAATCTAAAGACTTCAAAGAGAATCAGTCGAGTATTTTAATCGTATTTGGTCTAGCACTGCTGGTGGCGTACTTGGTACTAGCGGCTCAGTTTGAAAGCTTCATTAACCCAATGGTGGTGATGTTTACCGTTCCAATGGGCGTCTTTGGCGGCTTCCTCGGGCTGGTTGTGATGGAGCAAGGGCTTAATATTTATAGCCAAATCGGCATGATCATGTTGATCGGGATGGTGACCAAAAACGGAATATTGATAGTTGAGTTTGCAAACCAATTAAGAGACCGTGGTATTGAATTTGAACAAGCGATTGTCGATGCCGCTGCTCGTCGTTTAAGGCCAATATTGATGACTGCATTTACTACGCTAGCAGGCGCAATACCATTGATTATGTCAACGGGCGCTGGTTATGAAAGCCGAGTCGCGGTTGGTACGGTGATCTTCTTTGGTATGGCGTTTGCGACACTAGTGACACTGTTCGTGATTCCTGCGATGTATCGCCTGATTTCGGGTCATACCCAATCGCCTGGTCATGTAGAAGCAGAGCTGAATCGAGAATTAGATCACGACACAAAAGGGCGAACAAGCCACGGATAAATGAAGTAAACAGTGCTAACATACAAGCATAAATACTAAGAAGAAAGGGAAAGTAAAGTGGCTGATTTCAAATATAAAAATCTGACTCAAGAGCAACAAGACAAACTAGATGCAGCAGCATTTCGACGCTTACTGGCGCATTTAGATGATAATAAAGATGTGCAAAATATCGATCTGATGATCCTCGCGGGTTTCTGCCGTAACTGTTTTAGTAAATGGTATAAGGCAGAAGCTGAAACCCAAGGATTGGATCTCGATATTGATGATGCCCGTGAACGAGTGTATGGCATGACTTATGATGAGTGGAAGCAGAATCATCAGCCCAAAGCAACGCCAGAGCAACTTGCTGCCTTTGACGCAAAACAGAAGTAGTTAATCAGACATCAGTAAACGTCATAAGATAAAAGCCTACAGCACATTGTTCTTTCAAATTGAAAGTGTCTGTAGGCTTTTTTAATCAACGTATTTTAGGATGAGATAGAGCGAGCGTAAACGGCTGCTCAATATAAACGGCTACTCAATATAACCCGTCAACTCAAATGCTTCTAAACGTTCCAAGTAAGGTTGAAGATCACCAATATTATTCGCGACCCACTCAGGGTTGTAATAAGTATCTAAGTAGCGCTCGCCACTGTCACATAACAGCGTAACAATGGATCCCGTTTCTCCTTTGGCTTTCATTTGAGCCGCCAATTGTAGAACGCCATATAGATTAGTACCTGTTGATGCGCCTACTTTTCGGCCCAATACTTTTTCTAACCAGTGAGCAGTAGCCACACTTGCAGCATCAGGGATCGTCTGCATTTCATCAATCACACCTGGGATGAAACTCGGTTCGACTCGTGGCCTGCCAATGCCTTCAATTTTACTGCCGCAATCTCCGGTGAGGTTGGTATTGCGAGTACGATAATAGTCGTGGAAAACAGAGTTTTCAGGGTCAACCACGCATAGCTTGGTGTTGTATTTTTGGTAGCGAATGAAACGGCCAATCGTTGCTGATGTCCCTCCTGTTCCGGGGCTCATTACAATCCAAGTCGGTTCTGGGTGATCTTCCAGTTTCATTTGGCTAAAGATTGAATTGGCAATGTTATTGTTTCCGCGCCAATCTGTTGCGCGTTCAGCGTAAGTAAACTGATCCATATAATGGCCGTTTAATTCATCGGCTAAACGGCGAGATTCCTGATAGATCTCATCGGTTCTATTCACTAAGTGGGCAGTACCGCCATAGAATTCAATTTGTTCGATTTTCTTACGTGCGGTGCATTTAGGCATCACTGCGATAAAAGGTAAGCCAAGAAGACGGGCAAAATAAGCTTCAGATACCGCAGTGCTACCAGACGATGATTCAATAACCGTCGTCTCTGGCCCAATCCAACCGTTACTGATCGCGTATAAGAAGAGAGAGCGAGCCAAACGGTGTTTCAATGAACCCGTCGGATGGGTACTTTCATCTTTTAGGTAGACATCCACTCCTTCAATACTAGGAAGTTCAAGCTTAATAAGATGAGTGTCCGCAGAGCGTTGAAAATCGGCTTCTAATTTGCGAATTGCATTGTTTATCCATTGGTGATCAGTACACATGAGCTATCTCCTAACTTGGTATAAGATTAATTTACCTACAAATTGGGAGAAAAACTTCACAAAAAAGACTCTGATTCTGGTAAAAAGGAGAATATATTTCTCTGTGAAAGGTTTTTGATGAAATGGATCTTGATAACGCTGATAAGAAAATTCTCTCAATGCTGCAAGTTGATAGCACTTTGTCATTAAATGATTTGGCTGAGGCGGTGAATTTAACCACCACACCTTGTTGGAAACGGCTTAAACGATTGGAAGATAAAGGGATCATTGAAAAGCGAGTGGCGTTGCTGAACCCTGAAAAGCTTGGCTTGTCTTTTACCGCTTTCGTAATGGTTAAGACCAGTAATCACTCACATGAATGGTACAGCCAATTTGTTGATACGGTGACGCTTTTTCCAGAGGTGATGGAGTTTTATCGCATGGCAGGGGAGTATGACTACATGCTCAAGGTTCTCGTTAAAGATATGAAATGCTTTGATAAGTTTTACAAGCGATTAGTGAACAGTGTTGATGGCATCTCAAATGTCACCTCGACTTTTGCGATGGAACCGCTGAAATACACAACGGCGCTCCCCATTTAATCATTCACAATGAATGTAGTTTGCGCCGTATGAAAGGAATTCAAAACATAGCGTTATTCATTAGCATTATTTCGTAAAGCGCATCACCCCTTCTTGCACGGCAGTTGCCACTAAATCACCTTGGCGATTGTAAATTTCACCACGTACCAGTCCACGGTTGTTACTTGCCGTCGGGCTCTCAATGGCGTATAGCAACCATTCATCGAGCTTAAATGGGCGATGGAACCAAATGGAGTGGTCGATGGTAGCCACTTGGAATTTTGGCGTCATCAGTGATACTTCATGCGGATGCAATGCCGTGACCAGAAATCCCCAATCAGACGCATAAGCCAGCAGGTATTGATGAATTAAATGGTTATCGGGCATCTCACCATTGGCTTTGATCCATAAGTACTGCTTTGGCTCTGTTTTCTTTGGAGCAAGTGGGTTGACGATAGTGACTGGGCGCATTTCGATCGGTTTTTCACCACAGAATGTCTTACGTAATTTTTCAGGTAAGAATTCAGCAATATGGCTAGCAAGCTCAGATTCAGACGCAAAGTTTTCAGGGCCGGGAACCTCTGGCATCGTATTTTGGTGTTCGAATCCTGGTTCGTTACCATGATAAGAAGCAGTGAGATAAAAAATAGGACGTCCGTTTTGAATCGCTTTCACTCGGCGAGTGCTGAAGCTTCGCCCATCCCTTAAGTTTTCCACATCGTAAATGATAGGTTTTTCCGGATCGCCAGGGTAAAGAAAGTAGCTGTGGAATGAGTGAACAGAACGGTCATCCTCTACAGTATAGCGCGAAGCAGAAAGTGCCTGACCAAGAACTTGTCCCCCATAGACTTGTGGTAAGCCTAAGTTTTCGCTCTGGCCTCTAAATAGCCCTTCTTCTAGCTTTTCGAGTTGCAGTAAGCTTAGTAACTCTTTAAGTGGTTTACTCATTTTATATACCTTAATAGAAGCTTTCAAAGAGCTTAAAATTTGTGAATTAATGGTTCAGTCAAAGTTCTGTCAATAAGTTACAAACATTCAAGACATAGTGACAAAGCCTATCTATAATTACGCTCATTACAATATATATCCTGAATTCAATACGTTAAGAGAGTATTCATGAAAAAGGCACTTTTACTTGTTATATCTGTTATCTTCGGTGGCGCATTATTTGGCTGTCAGACTTCGCCACAACCTGAGTTAGAGACCAGTGCCGTACAAACGATTACTGGTAGTGTGGCATATCGTGAGCGTATTGCATTACAACCGGGTGCGTTAGTGACCGTTATTTTAGAAGATATTTCATTAGCTGATGCGCCTGCTAAAGTGATAGCGAAACATCGCTTTGAAACAAACAGCAAGCAAATTCCTTTAGATTTCCAGCTTGATTATGACAGCAGGAAAATTCAAAGTAATCATACTTACAATGTTCGTGCAAAAATTGAAGTGGACGGTAAGTTACGTTTTATTACCGATACGGTTACCCCTGTAATCACTGATAATAACCAAACACAACACGTCGCTTTAATGCTTAAAGGTATTCGTAACTAAAGTTAGAACGCAATTTTTTCGACATTAATCGATTCATTTTCATCAATGGCAGCCAATCAAGGCTGCCATTTGTATAATCTTAGCTTTATTTTTCCTATCGAGCTCACCTCAATTCCTTCCGCTTGCAATTGGCTTTTTTGCCGTTCAAACGCATCACCCTTCAGTGAGATTTCTCCTTTACTGTTTATGACCCTAAACCAAGGTAATTTACTGCCTTCAGGAAGATTCCCGAGTGCTTTACCTACATGCCGAGCATAGCCTGGGAAACCAGCAAAACGGGCCACTTCTCCATAAGTGGTGACTTTCCCAAAGGGAATTTGGTGAATTACAGCAAAGACTTGCGGTAAAAAATGATCCATAATAAAAATTCCTAGTTCAAGTTGCCACGGATTGGTAGAAGGAGGAGCTATGGTATTTTCAACAATTCAGTTCTTGATCACAACAATATTAGCGATTGTTTGTGCGCTTGCCATTAGCTTAAGCGCTGGAGACATTCCTGTTATCGCTTTAATTATCCCTGCTTTATGGGTTTTACCTCAAGGTGGAGTCGCAGGGCTAGTATTTCTCGCCGCGATGACGATTTACGGGCTCACACTTCCAATGCAGTCAATTACACTTTCTGTCAGTGTTTGGGTCCTGTTCCCTCTATTAATGGTGGCATTTTCGAAGCGAAGTTCGTTGGGAATATTACTGACGGCAAGTTTGGTGGTGTTGACTCTTCAAGTCGGGATCATGGTGACACAAAATGCAGGCAAGCTGGACGGAACACCGTGGGTTACGATCATCCAAACACTCGTCGTTGTTGCCATATGGTGGGTAGCGAATTATTGGAAAAGTGAAAACCGAAAAATTGTCAGTCGGCACAGCTGGTGGTCTTTGGGGTTAATTATTCCGTTGTGGGCGGCGGGTTTATCTCATGCCGCATTGGTTTCCCTTTGTATTGTGGGCATCATTGCCTCAATGGAAATGCTGACAAAATCAACAAAATTCAAGTGGAACCAACTTCTCTGCTGGACGCTACCGACGGTCGGTTTTGCTGCATTAATTATCTCCCCGAATGTGGATGTCCCTAATCCGGTATTTGTTGTCTGGTTATGCTTACTAGGAACCGCTTGGATGACCGATTATATTATTCGTTCAGATGAAGAGCCTAGCGAGCTTTGATCTCGTCACGCCTTGATTTTGGCAGGGTACGGGTCTAGAAAAAGAAGTAATTAAAGCTTGAGCCATAAAGTTCTAATTACTTAGAAAGCTTTAATTACCTAGAAACTGGATTTATTGAGAGATTGGAAACAGTAGAGATTAAATAGTCTAGACGTATACATATCTTCAATATATGGTTAAGTGCATAAGATACCATATGAGTATTCAGTGTGGTGTCATCAAAACTATCTTTAGGGTATGTTTAGTGGCGAATATATTTCGAAATCTGCGACCAATCTTATGGTTCGTCGTTTGGGTCTCCATCGGCTTTAGTGGTGTATTTCATGCTACGGCGAGCGAAAGTGTTCCACAAAGCAAAATGCATTACTCCGTGGCAACCGAAGCGGATGATATTGTCACACGTATTCTGTTTGACGCCCTCGCTGAAGAGTTTGAACTCTCTATTCAATATGTCGATTACCCAAGCTTTGATTCAATTTTACGAGCGGTAGAAGTGGGGGAGAGTGACTTCGCCGCGAATATTACTCACACAAAATCTCGTTCGCTACGTTTCGATTTTTCCCGCCCTACCAATATAGAATATACTTTTCTTTATAGTCGGCTAGATACAGAGTTGGCCGACATTTCAAAGCTTGGAGTGCCTAAAAATACAATTTATGGCGATCTGATTCAGGTTAACTACCCACAAATAGAGTTGATTGAGTATGACGGCACCCATCAAGCGTTGGCGTTGCTGAATAACCATTCGGTGGCGGGGGTTGTGGATGCGATAAATCAATTGGAGCCAATGCTGAGTCGTGGGTTCGATGCAAAAATGTTGAACGATAAGATCTCGATTAAGCCTGTGTCTATCGTTTCGATGAAAGGCACTCATGCATCCGAGCTTTCCTATTTTGTCGATTACTTACACTCAGAGAAAATACAGAAACGTTTAAGAGAGAAGGTTGAGCAGTATCAGTTCGATTTACGCCAACAGGCACTAAGGCGCGAAGTCTTCAATAGTGGATTAGATCTTCGTAAACCTTTACTTGTTAAACTAGAAAATATGACTCCTTTTGCTATATACCAACCTGATGGTTCAGCGAAAGGCAACAGTGCGGACGCCATTTTCCAAGCATGCGATATTTTAGGGTTTCAATGCCAACTGGTCAGTTCCGCAGAAGAGACATGGGAAAGCATGTACCAAGATTTACTGATGAATCGAATTGATGTGCTTGCTCCACTGAATATCTCTGAACCACGTAAAGCTTTAGTTAATTTTAGTACTCCGCACTACACAGCAGAATCCCTGCTAGTCAAGCGTATAGGTTACAAACCAGATGTTTACCGAAACGCATCAGAGCTGATTACCGAAAACATTGGAGTCATAAAAGGTGATTTTTTCGATGAATTATTGACTCAACTTTTACCTCAAAAATATCTGTTTCGCTATCGCAACGATGGAGAATTAGTGGATGCATTACTTGATGCCGAGGTTGACTATATTGCGCTTAATAACGCTACGTTAAGCGCTTTATTGAAAGAAAAAAGTTTGCTTCCGATCACAAGAGATCACTCAATCGACAAACTCTTCCGTTCCGATGTTGCTCTCGGTTTCCCAAAAACGGATAGAGGTGAGAAATTAGCGTTTTTCTTCTCAAGAGCGTTACAGGTTATTGATACTGATAGACTGAATAGATTCTATGATCAGGCTCCAGATTGGCGAAGTACTCATGAAGCGGAGCAGAAACTGGCTAGTCGAACGCAAAGTGTTTTTATCGTCCTACTTTGCTTTATGTTTTTGGTGGCGATTTATTTACACACCCAATCGAATACAGATAGCTTAACCAAACTTGGAAATCGGCGCAGTTTACGCCATCGCTACCGAAGAGGATTAAAGCCATCTCAAACATTGGTGTATTTAGACATTAATAAGTTTAAGCAGATTAATGATACTTATGGCCACCATGTCGGGGATCTTATCCTTCAAGAGTACGCTCAGCTGATTAAAAGAGAGTGGCAAGGACGTTGTTTCCGAATTGGTGGCGATGAATTTATTTTGGTTGGAGAAGTTCCCGAACATAAGCTATCCGAATTGCTCAATCGCTTAGGTAGTTTTAACTTTCAACGGCCAAAAGAACAGATTGAATTTGCAGTAAAAGTTTCTATGGGGATCTACTTGCCTAGAGAAGGCGAATGCAGTTTAAGAGAAGCGCTGAGGAAAACAGACCGCTCAATGTATGATGCTAAAAATAGCGAAGGTACTGAATTTATGTTTGTTAACCCTAGAATTGTGGTGAACGATGAGGGCGGAATGGCTTCGAATGTATAGTGATTATACTAAGCGATGTTTTATTGCGCACTTGAACTAAAAAGTTGGCTTTCGTACCTTGTGGGGCTTGCATTAGTGTCAGGGATGCTTGATAATCCCCTCACTCTTTGACGAGACGCTCGTTTAAGAAAAAGAATCTATGGAGGCCCTGGTCCTCCCGCAACACTAACTTGTGAACTCGGTCAGATCCGGAAGGAAGCAGCCGCAGCAGGCGACGTGTGTGCCGGGATGTGGCTGGGGCTTCCACCCATTAAAAATGTCGCTGAAATCATATCCTGTCCCAAAAAAACTATAACCTGTCCTTTTAAAAGTCAAAAAGTGTCCTATGCTTAATTTAGTTGTTTTCTTACAACAATTAGGGGCGCACATGTATATCCGTAATCTTCGTAAACCATCACCGAATAAAAATATCTTTAAGTTTGCTAGTACAAAGAACAAAGATACGATTATGTGTGAGGGAAGCCTAGAAAAAGATTGTTGCTACCATTTTGAGTACGATTCCGAAGTTGTGAGTTTTGAATCCCAACCTAAAGGGTTTCTCTATGACTTTGATGGCAAGAAACTTCCTTATACACCTGATTTTTTAGTGATTTATACTGATGGTTGTTATAGCTTTGTTGAAACCAAACCCTATTCAAAGACATTAAGCAAAGAATTTAGACTGAAGTTTCAAGCACGTAAGCAAGCCTCCAAAAAGCTTGGATTTGATTTGATTTTGGTCACAGACAAACAGATTCGAACGGGTTATTTCTTAAAAAATAGTGAAATGGTGCATCGCTACAGTGGGTGTATTGAAGGTGATACGTTAACGGATACAGTATTTGAAGTACTGCTGCTTTCAAAAACAACTAAAATTTATGAGTTAGTCCAAGATACAGGCTTTTCTATCGGTGAGGTGTTTGCTTCAGTACTCCGGTTGATTTCTGTTGGAAAAGCTAGAGCAAATTTTGACTTGGAAGTGCTAAATGGGAACAGCACTATTTGGGTTAACTAAATGAGCCGACACTTTAAGGATGAATTCGACCCTATCATTTCGGAAGAGGCAGAACAGGAGTTTTTATTACTGCCTGAGACGAAACGAACTCAGCTCCAATATGACTCGTTAAATAATACAAAGACTTATGATCGGGATTTAGATTCCTTCCCTCCGGAACAAAAAGAAAAAGCTCTAGAACGGTATAAATTGCTTTGTTTAGTTAATAAAGATCTCAAGGGTGGTTGGACTCCCAAAAATCTCAACCCGTTGATTGACCTACATTTCGATAAGATATCCCTCCCTAAGCCAAGCTATAAGACGCTAATACGGTGGCATAAAGCTTTCAGTGATAGCCATGGTAACTTTACAAGTTTGGTTGATAAGAATCACCTGAAGGGTAATCGGGGGCCGAGGGTTACTGGAGATGAAGTTTATTATGAAAGTGCTTTAGAGCGGTATCTCGATGCCGTTAGACCTTCAATCAGTGCTGCGTTTCAAGTTTATTGTGACGAAATAACCATCGCGAATGAAACATTAGTTTCAGATCAAATACCTATGGTGTCATATGAATCTTTTAAGAATAGAATCAAGAAAGAACAGCCTTATAGCGTAGCGCTAGCTAGGCATGGAAAGTATTATGCCGACAAGCTTTATAACTACTATCAGTCAGTTAAAATGCCTACTCGGATCCTAGAACGTGTTGAGATTGACCATACGCCATTAGATCTAATACTACTTCATGATGATTTGATGATTCCCTTAGGTAGAGCCTATCTAACGCTTCTAGTCGATGTATTCAGTGGTTGTATCATTGGTTTTCATTTAGGTTTCAAAGCTCCAAGTTATGTATCTGCTTCAAAAGCTATTCTCCACTCTATCAAGAAAAAAGACTACATTTCGTCGTTACCTATTGAATTTCAAAATGAATGGCCTTGTCGAGGGAAGATAGAAAATTTGGTTGTTGATAATGGTGCTGAATTTTGGTCCAAAAGCCTGGAGGATGCTTGTACTGAATCAGGTATTAATATTGTTTTTAATAAGGTAAGAAAGCCATGGCTAAAACCTTTCGTAGAGAGAAAGTTTGGTGAAATAATTCAGGGTATAGTCGGTTGGGTTCCTGGAAAAACATTTTCTAATGTGCTTGAAAAAGAAGACTATAAACCAGAAAAAGATGCAGTTATGCGCTTTAGTGTATTTGTTGAAGAATTGCACCGGTGGATTGTTGATGTACACAATGTTAAAGCAGATACGAGGCATACTCGTATCCCTAATTTGTATTGGCAGAAAAGTTTCGAAGTACTGCCACCAATGCAGCTTTTAGCGGAAAAGGAAAAATCTTTTAGCATCGTTATGGGTATTCTTCATATTGGAGCGCTAACGAGTAAAGGCATTAAATTCAAGCATCTGGAGTACGATTCGGAAGCCCTGTCGCAATATCGAAAACAATACCCACAATCTAAAGAGTCTAGAAAAAAGAAAATAAAAATTGACCCTGATGACCTCTCTACCATCTATGTTTTTCTTGAAGAGTTATCAAGCTATTTAGAGGTGCCTAGTAAAAATGCTGATGGGTATACAGACAAACTGAGCCTGTGCGAGCATCAAAGGTTAGTGAAAATACACCGAGATTATATTAAGGGAGAGATCAACGCGCTATCGCTAGCAAAAGCAAGAATGGCGCTACATGCTCGTATTCAGAGTGAGCAAGTAAACCTAGCGCAGATGTCGTTACCGGAAAGAACACGAAAGGCAAGTGGAACTAAAAAAACAGCTGAGTTAACAGGGGTTAATAGTGATAGCTCGGGCAATCAGTCAAACGTTCACACTTCAATTACTAACGAAAAGGAATCAAGCGAAAAAAAGGTGGAACCGCTTAACGATTTTCGTTCTAGGTGGAATCGACGCAAAAAAGAGAGGAATAGTTAGTGTCTCAACCAATGTCCAACTCTCCAATTGATCTAGTTTTGTCGGATTATCATGATTCCTTCACTATCTACCCCGAAGTAGAGAAAGTATTTGCAGGTCTTGATTGGTTAATTAAGCGTAGGAAGTTTGGAGCGTTCGTTCCTTCTATGTTATTAACTGGCGGTACAGGTGCAGGAAAATCAGCTTTGATTAAGTATTATGTTGCTAACAACCTTTCAGCAAAGGAGGTGCTGATAACTAGAGTTAGGCCAACACTACATGAAACCTTGCTTTGGATAGCGAAAGAACTCAGTGTTTATAAAAACCGTAAAGCTAAAGCGTCAGATATTGGTTTGGAGACGCATGTCAGTACGTGTATTAAACGAACTGATTTAAAATTACTAGTGATCGAAGAGTGCCAGGAACTGTTTGAATGTACAACACACAAAGCAAGGCAAAATATCAGGGATCGTCTTAAGATGATCAGTGATGATTGCCGGCTGCCGATTGTTTTTGTAGGTATCCCAAGCGCTAAGTTGATATTGGAAGACTCTCAGTGGGAACGACGGATTATGGTTAAAAGAGAGTTGCCATACATAAAAATAACAGATGAGGCATCAATAGATCGTTACATGGATTTATTGGAGGCGATGGTAAACTCAGTGCCTATGCCTTTTGAGATCGATCTAACAGATGTCGATCTTGCAATGAGGTTATTGGCGGCCAGTCATGGAATGGTGGGAATGCTGAAAGAACTCATTGCATCAGCCCTAGAGTCAGCATTATTAGCAAAACAGCCAGTTATTCGAGTTGGTGACTTTGCCATAGGTTATGAAGCGATTTTTGGGATAGATGTATCAAACCCTTTTATTATTGAAATTGATGATTTAGCGATCAAGCAGATCGAATCCTATGAGGAATACGTGCCTGATGCAGAAACTGGTGAATTGAAATTTGTCGGTCAAATATTCAATAATCTCTCAATGAAGCAACTATTGGGTTAAAGCTAGCTTTTCAGATTCTCCAACAAAGCCACCTTCTCTTCATCACTCATCTTATCAATCGCACACGCCAAATCAGCGCTCAATTCGCTCCTACAGAAAAAGTAATTCAGAGGAACATCTAGTTCTTCAGCCATGCGCTCAAGCGTACCAATATCAGGTACATGTCTGCCTTTCTCGTAATGATTCATACGACCGCTAGCAGAACTTTGTTCCATACCAATTTTCACCCCTAGATCTTTTTGGGTGATTTTGGCTTTTTTACGCGCAGCTTTGAGCCTCGCGGGGATTGGGTTGTTTTTTTGCACTTACACATTTCTTTTCAACCTTTAGATAACTTAGATTGTCTAAGTTTTACTGATTTTTGTATACTTAGCAATCCTAAGTTTTTAAGTGTGTAGATGTTCAAATGAAACAACCAACAAAAATAAATAGTGATATGTTTAACCTATTGATAGAAAAAGAGATGAATAACTTTACTGTCATAGAGGCCAGAGATGCCTTTGCGCTAACAAATAATCGTTTCGAAAAAATAGACGATGCAAGAAAGTATGTTTATAGGCAAATACTCTCATTTGAACGGAAGGGGTGGATCTCATCAAAGGGTTCTGGACGGAAAAAAAGATACTCAAAAACAACACTTTTTTTGCAGAATTCATTTGCTCCTAGAGGTTCTAAAAAGAGAAGTCGTAACTTGATTGAAATGATACAAGTTGGCGCTGATTTTCCCCTTAACAAATTGGTTGCGGAAAAAAATCAACATGAAGGAGAGCTAGCGATCATTCTTGGCGAGGTTGAAGAATATCAATTGCTTATGGAAAGGTTCCCTCACTTGAAAGAATCATTTATGCCATTGTTTTCAGAGGCAAAAGATCGATCTGCAAAACGACTAGGTAAAATTAACGCTCTATCAAACATCCTAAAGGTAGTAAGTTCCAGGACTGTAACATGCTAAGAAAATGGCAATCTCACTGTGTTGATGCAGTAATCAGAAAGTATTCACAAGACCAGCCACATTTTTTATGCCAAGCAACTCCTGGTGCGGGAAAGACTGTTATGGCCGCAGAAGTGGCAAAACGACTATTTGATGAAGGTAAAATTGATTTAGTGGTTTGTTTCTCTCCATCTTTAGCGGTCGCCGAGGGCATGAAAAACACCTTCTCTTGGAAGTTAAAGTGTTCTTTTAATGGCGGACTCGGTTCGCTTGGGGCGTCTTATACTTATCAAACGATTCGTTTTCTGGATGACACTTTTTGGAACACAATAAAAAAATACCGAGTGCTTGCTGTTTTCGATGAAATTCATCATTGCTCATCAGATTGTCATGGGCAAGCGAACGTCTGGGGAGAGCAAGTATTAACGAAGATCCAAGGTATGGCTAAGTTTACGTTAGCCTTATCAGGAACACCTTGGCGTTCTGATTCTGTCCCTATTGCCATGGCTGAATATACTGATCCCGAAGGGCAATTAATTTGTGACTATCAATATTCACTTAAGCAAGCGATAGAAGACGGTGTATGCCGTGCTCCTCAAATAGCTTTAATTGATAATGAGCATCTAACCATTGTTGAAGGCCGTGAAACTAAATCCTTTTCATCCATACTAGAGCTCCTTAAACAATCTGATGCTTCATATCAAAGTGTTATACATAATGAAGCAGCAATGAATTATGTGCTTGAGTGCGGCTGTAGAAAATTAAATCAAATACGATTGGAGTCGCCTAGAGCTGGCGGATTGATCGTGGCTGCGTCCATCAAGCATGCAAAACAGATTTTAGCCAAATTAGTTGATAAGTTTCAGCAGTCTGCATGCATCGTGACTTACCATCACGATGAACCATTAAAAGAAATTGAAGCGTTTAGGCATTCAGATACTCAATGGATAGTGAGTGTAGGCATGATCAGTGAAGGAACAGATATTCCTCGCTTACAAGTCTGTTGCCATATGAGCTCGATAAAAACAGAACTCTATTTTAGACAAGTTCTCGGGCGAATATTAAGAATCAATGATTCACCCAATCAAGAAGCGTGGCTGTATACCTTTGCTGAAGAAAGTTTGATTGGGTTTGCTGAAAGAATTGAGCAGGATATTCCTGATAGCTGCATGTACATTAAACAAGAGAGTAATGTGCCAAGTACTATTGATGAAAAGCGCCTGCCATCAAGCACTGTAGTTGAAAGCGTTCAATCTAATCACTCCCAACCAAGTTTACTCAGTTGGGGAGAAACTTCAGATGTCATTAATTCACATAATGCAGGGCTAGCTTTAGCATGGGATGAATTGCGCTTGGGCCAATTTAAAGAGCGAGTTATCGCCGCGTTTATCTAAATAGATTCTGCTTCAATCTCTTTCAGTGTTTTTCCGGTAGGACTTCTCCAGTAATCAGGGCCGCTGCAAGGGTAACCGAGTAGTACTGCGGCGGCTTGAGAGGCGCTAGTAAATAGAATGTCTTCGGCTGCTACTAGGCGGTCTCCTGATGACGCTAGAATCCCCTTATCTTCTAGGTTACTACGTAGCTTCGTATAGCCTTTAGATAAACTAGGTTGAGCTATTGTTAATGCCTGAGAGCCTTTCAAAACGACAATACCTTCATCCGTAAGCATTGCCTTAGCATTGACTTTTTTTACCTTGAGCTGCAGCACCATACTCTCTGGTTCGCTTGGTAAGGGAGCATTCGTTTGAGACACCTTCGATTCCAACAGCTTGTGCCCTAAAGAACCGATAACAGTGCGAATGTTGTCAATAAAAGTCTCCATCGCATCTCTTTCACCTCTGGGCAATGAAGATGTCGGTGGCTGCTTGTCATTATCGAGGTCATATCGTTTTGACTCTAAGATAATTTCGATCAAACGAGCTTCAAGGTACTTAACGTGTGCTTTCGTTAAGTTTTCATCTTTGTTGGTAAAGCAAATGGCTTCATTCCAGAACTCTTTGCCTGCTAAATGTTGTGATAAGCGTTTTTGAATATGTTCAGCTTCTCCAACGTAAACAAGGCTATTGCCACTCTCTGCGTTGTAACCAAATAAAAAGTAAACCCCGGGCCGCTGAGTTTCTTCCCATTCAGAGAGTTCTTTGATGTGTACTCTAGGAACCGCAATAGCCTGACCCGTCCAGTTCACAATTTCAGCATGTCGAATACCTGTCACAGAGCCGTTCGCCAAGTATATTTTGAGTTGCGTTCCTCTAGTCATCATCATTCTCTTTTAACAACAATCGATGCGCTAGATACTATCTAACTGAATAAAAAATAGCACTTTTATTTATGATCAATTCAATGTGATGCACATTAACGTATAGCTGGCTATGTATGATAAAATCGCGCGATAGACCTACACATCACTAAGTTGTTTTCTTCTTGTTAAGAAGGTAACAATTTATCAAAGAGAATCATCATGCTAACAGGTAAAATTCGTAATCAAATCGACCAAGTTTGGGAAATGTTTTGGACAGGCGGCGTCGCTAACCCAATCTCCGTTATCGAGCAGATCTCCTTTCTTCTATTTATTCGTCGATTAGATGAACTGCAAAAGACGGCTGAGCGTCGTAGCCAAGCGACAGGTCTACCAATGAACAACCCAACCTTTTCGCCTGATGAGCAAGTGCTTCGTTGGAGCAGCTTCAAAGATAAAGATCCAGACGTGATGATGGAAATCGTCCGCGACCGTGTGTTCCCTAAAATCAAGTCCCTACAAAATGAAGGCAGTTTTGCCGAGCACATGAAAGATGCGATCTTCATGATCCCATCTTCAAAGTTATTGTCACAGGTCGTGGATTTACTTAGTGCAATCGACATGAATGACAAAGACACCAAAGGCGATCTGTACGAGTACTTGTTAAGCAAATTGCAACAGTCGGGCGTGAACGGTCAGTTCCGTACCCCGCGTAACATCATCCAAATGATGGTCGAGCTGATGCAGCCTAAAGTGGGCGACACCATTTGTGACCCGTCATCGGGCACCTGTGGCTTCTTGATGGCGGCTGTGGAGTATGTTGAAGAACATCATGCGAAAGAAGTGAACAAGCCTGATAACCGCAAGCACTTCAACAATGAAATGTTTACTGGCTTTGACTTTGATAAACACATGCTACGCATTGGTGCTATGAACATGCTGCTGCACGGCATTGAAAACCCAAGCGTGCATTACCGTGACAGTTTGCAAGACCAAGGTGACGAGAACATCTCAGAAGCCTATAACCTTATTCTGGCAAACCCGCCGTTTAAAGGCTCTGTTGATTTTGACATTGTCGCGCCAGATTTGCTGCGAGCGTTAGGTAAAAACCCTGTAGTCAAACAACCTAAGCCTACATACAAAATTGAAAAAGACGAAAACGGTAACGACATTAAAGTCGAGGTGAAAAAGAAAAAGCCAACTGAGAAATCAGAACTGCTGTTCTTAGCTCTAATTCTTCGCATGCTCAAAGTGGGTGGTCGTGCGGCGGTTATCATCCCTGAT
This sequence comes from Vibrio sp. 03-59-1, assembly GCF_013114135.1. Lineage (NCBI taxonomy): Bacteria > Pseudomonadati > Pseudomonadota > Gammaproteobacteria > Vibrionales > Vibrionaceae > Vibrio > Vibrio sp. 03-59-1. Next base: position 183,130 of record NZ_VTYA01000008.1, on the reverse strand, counting down.
GGCGTGCTATTTGGTTCGACTAAAGCGCATAAAGCGATTCGTGAGCAAATTGTATCTAAGCAGAAATTAGAAGCGGTAATTTCACTGCCTTCTGGTGTATTCAAGCCCTACGCTGGGGTAAGTACTGCCATTCTTATCTTCACTAAAACTAACAGTGGCGGTACGGATAATGTTTGGTTCTACGACATGCAGGCCGACGGTTACTCACTCGATGATAAGCGTACTCCGCTTTTCAAAGACGGTGAAGCAGCTACGCACGAGCAAAGCAATATTACCGATATCATCGCACGCTTTAACACGCTAACTAACGAAGACAACACACCAAACAGCAACAGCCCTGAATACTCGCGCAAAAAGACCGAGCAGAGCTTTATGGTACCTATTGATGCGATTACCAGTAACGACTTTGACCTAAGTCTTAACCGCTACAAAGAAGTGGTGTACGAAGAAGTTCAACACGATGCGCCGCAAGATATCCTGAAGCGTATTAAAGCCTTGCAGGACAAGATGACGAAGGGTGTAGCTGAGCTGGAGAAATTGCTGTGAGTTTATTTAAATCCCTTGGCCAGATTGCAAAGAAAAAAGGTCTTATGGTCGATGGGGATTGGATCGAGAGTAAAGATCAAGACCCTAATGGTTCAGTTCGCTTACTTCAATTAGCTGATGTAGGTGTGTGTCGCTTTGTAGATAAATCTTCACGTTTTATGACTGAAGAAAAAGCAATAGAGTTGAGGTGCACCTTTTTAGAAGAAGGCGACATATTGATAGCCAGAATGCCAGACCCTATTGGAAGGGCCTGTATTTTCCCCGGTAGTCATCAAAAGTGCGTTACTGTGGTCGATGTTTGCGTATTGCGAGTTGATCCTGAAGAGTTTGATAACCGTTGGTTGATGTACATGATCAATTCCACTGGCTTCTATCATCAAATATTGGAGTTTGTTTCTGGCACAACCCGTCAAAGAATCGCCAGAAAGAAGTTAGAGTTGCTTGGACTTGAATGCCCCCCACTAGAAACCCAAAAGCAAATCGCAGCGGTGCTAGAAACTGCCGACCAACTGCGTAAAGACTGTCAACAAATGGAGCAAGAGCTAAACAGCCTCGCTCAGTCAGTGTTTATCGATATGTTTGGTGATCCGGTGACGAATCCGAAGGGCTGGGATAAAGCGCCACTATCAGCAATTATTGAGGAATTCTTGGGTGGAAAAAGCTTAGTTGCTGCTGATGATCAAAATACAGAGTATAAAAATCGAGTACTAAAGATTAGCGCTGTTACATCAGGTGAATTTAAACCTAAAGAATCTAAACCACTACCTAATGATTATGAGCCTCAAGGTGAGCATTTTGTTAAAACGGGAGATTTGCTATTTAGTCGTGCTAATACGACAGAGTTGGTGGGTGCGACAACAATGGTTTTTGATGAGCATACAGGCTTAGTCCTTCCCGATAAACTATGGCGTTTTGTATGGAAAGATGAGAAGTCACTTTCTCCTGTATTTATTTGGCAACAGTTATGCGAAGCCGGTGTTCGAAAGGAAATTAGTAAGCTCTCGTCAGGTTCTGGTGGTTCAATGAAGAATATCTCGAAAGGCAAGTTAAACACTCTTCAAATAGTTTTGCCTCCTTTGGAATTACAGCAAAAATTTGAACGTATTTATCTGAAACTAAGAGTTGAGCTGAGCAATAACCAGCAGCAAGCTAAATTTGCTGTTCAAGCTTTTAATTCCCTCATGCAAAAAGCCTTCAAAGGCGAGTTAAACCTATAACGAATAATAGCTTTTACCTAAAGAGCTGTGATGTAAAAAGGAAATTCAATGTCAGATACGGTTAACGGTTCAACGAGCAACTTCGGCTTTATGGATGTTGCCCTTAACGGTGGCAACGATGTGTACACCACGCGTTGTGCCGAGATTCAAACTCGCGCCAAAAATGCGGAAAGTAACATCAAAACCGATCCTCGTATTGCAGGCTTTTACGCCCGTAACGCACTGGAATTGATGGTTGAAACCGTATTTGACATTGATAATTGGCTTACTCGTCCACGTCATGATGCGACGTTAATGTCGCTTATTCATGATAAGGACTTTAAGCAAAATTTAGAAACTCACTTGTTTCCCAAGCTCAAGCTAGTGATCCAAGTGGGTAACGAAGCGGTACACAGTAAAACGACGCTGCCACAGCGTGATGCCCTACAAGCTGTAAAAGAGCTGCACCATGTGCTGTATTGGTTTATTCGTACCTATACGCCCGCCTTTGCAAACAGAGAGTTGAATCGTAACCAATTTGTCGTTCAACCGTTTGATGAAGCGCTTATTCCACAACAAGTCTCAATTGATGCCACAGTTGCGACCAAAGCTCTGAGCAGCATTAAACGGGTTAAAGAGCTAGAGAAGCAGCTAGAGCAAGACGATAAAGTCGAGCGTGAAGCCTACTTACAGCAGCTTAAAGAGAACGAAACGTTAAAAGCAGCAAACCAAGCATTACTTGAGCAGATAGAGCAAGCTAAGCAAAGTGCTGAAAAAGTCACGGATGCGCACGACTATAACGAGGAAGAAACTCGAACTTATCTTATCGATGTACTTCTACACGAAGCTGGCTGGAAACTAGAACATAAGCGAGACCGTGAATACCCTGTATCAGGTATGCCAATTTCGCAAGCTAACCCTAATGGGAATGGGTTTGTTGACTACGTTCTATGGGGTGACGACGGTACAGCGTTAGCGGTTGTTGAAGCAAAACGCACTCATCGCCGTGCAGAAGACGGACAACAACAAGCAAAGCTCTATGCTGACTGTTTAGAAAAAAAGTGTGGTGTGCGACCAGTTATCTTCTACACCAATGGCTATGATACCCATTTGTGGGATGATCATTTCTACCCGCCGCGTCAAGTTCAGGGCTTTTATACCAAGGCCGAACTTGAGCTTATGGTAAAGCGTCGTACCGATCGCAAATCCTTTTTCGAATGCGGCATGCCTAACAGCAATCTTGTTATTAATAACGAGATCACCAACCGTCACTATCAAAAATCAGCCATCACCAAATTATTGCAGGACTTTGAGCTAGAACATGAGCGTAAAGGGTTATTTGTAATGGCAACGGGTACGGGTAAAACGCGTACCGTGATCAGCCTTGTTGATTTGTTGGTGAAAAACGATTGGGTTAAGAACGTTCTGTTCCTTGCCGACCGTAACGCATTGCTTACCCAAGCTAAGAAGAACTTCGTTAAGCTACTGCCTCGTGTAAGTTGTTCTATTTTGGATTCAGGGCAGAGCAAGAATAACATCGACAGCCGTTTGTATTTCTCTACCTACCCAACAATGAAGAATCTATTGGATCGTGGCTCAGATGAACGCCCGTTTGGTGTCGGTCATTTTGATTTGATTATTGTTGATGAAGCGCACCGCTCAGTCTATTCCAAGTATCGCCAAATTTTTGAGTATTTTGACGGCTTCTTAGTGGGCTTAACCGCGACACCAAAAGATGAAGTCGAAAAAGATACTTATGGCATTTTCGAACTACAAAAAGGGATGCCAACCTACGCTTATGAAGACGATAAAGCGTATGACCAAGGCTACCTTGTACCACCGACCAAAATCTCTGTTGCGACTAAGTTTTTACGTGAGGGCGTGAAGTATAAAGACCTGTCAGACGAAGAGCAGGAAGAGTGGGAAAACAAAGCCGAACTCGAAGATCGCGACGAAGTGTTGCCGTCAGAAGTGAATAAGTTTCTGTTTAATGAAGATACCGCAGAAAAAATGTTTGCTCAGTTAATGAGTAAAGATGATCGCGGTGGTATCCATGTTGAAGGTGGTGATGTCATCGGTAAAACCATCGTTTTTGCAGCCAATAATGATCATGCCGTTTTCCTTGAGAAGATGTTCAATAAGAACTATCCGAAATGGGCAGGCAAGCTCGCACGCGTCATTACTTTCAAAGAAACCTACGCCCAAAGCCTAATCGATGAATTTGGTGGTGACGAAAACAAAATTGATGAGTTCGACCCGAAGAACCCAACCTGCCGTATCGCAATTTCTGTAGATATGTTGGATACCGGTATTGATGTACCGGAAGTGGTCAACCTTGTGTTCTTCAAAGTGATCCGCTCTAAAGTGAAATTCACACAGATGATTGGCCGTGGCACACGTTTGTGTAAAGACCTCTTTGGTCCTAATGACGACAAAAAGACGTTCAAGGTCTTCGATTACTGTCAGAACTTTGAGTATTTCGATGCTAACCCCGAAGGCATAGCTGTGGGTGTAGCAAAACCCGTGACTCAACAGGTATTCGAGAAGCGCGTTCTGCTTAGTACATTGCTCAATGACCAGCTAAACAATGAAGAGTTTCGCGAACAAAACCCTGAAGATTGTCAGCGCTATACAGAGCTAAACCGCTATCAACTAGACATGTTGCACCACCTTGTGAGTGGCATGAATCTCGATAACTTTATCGTAAGACCAAAGCGCCAAGCGGTAGAGCCCTTCTTAGAAAGAGAGCATTGGGACAATATTGATGATACCAAGTTTACCGAGCTAGAGAGCCAAATCTCTGCGCTACCAACTGAAGCTGAAGCGTTTAATTCTGATGAGCAACTTAATCACTTATCACACCGTTTCGATAGTTTGGTGTTAACCATGCAATTGGACCTGCTAGAGAAAGGTATGTTGTCTGAAACAAGCCGCGGACGAGTGGTTGAGTTTGCGGAGCAGCTTGAAGCGAAATCGACGATTCCAGCAGTACAAGCGCAGCTGCAACTTATCCAAGATATTCAGACCCAAGAGTTTTGGCAGGATATCCATTTAGTGACGCTAGAAGATATCCGTCGTAAGTTACGAAATCTAATGTTTGCGTTGGACAAAGATAAAAAAGAGATGGTGTACACCAACTTTGAAGACGAAGTTCAAGGTGTCCATGACGTGACAAACGTGTACAAGAATCCAAGCGTTGATTTAGCCCAGTATCGCAAGAAAATTGAGCTCTATATTCAAGACCACCAAGATCAGCTAACGATTCAAAAGCTCAAGCGCAATAAATCCATCACTCAAGCCGATTTAGACGTCCTAGAAGGCTTACTACTGGATGCAAGCGGTATGAGTGACGTGGAAGCTTACCGTGAGAAGATCTTACAAGAGAAGCCGCTAGGCACGTTTATCCGTGAACTCATAGGTTTAGACATGAATGCAGCCAAAGAAGCATTCAGCAGTTTCCTTGATGAAGAGTCTTACAACGCTGAACAGATTCAATTCGTCGATCAAGTGATCGATTACTTAGTTAATAACGGCATTATCGATATGTCACAACTCTTCGAGCCACCATTTACAGATAACCACGGCGAAAGCGCCTACGGCTTCTTCGATGAAGGGACCGTGGTGGAGCTGTTTGGAGTGATTCGCAAAGTAAATGCGAATGCTGTGGTTGAAGAGAGCAAGAGTGCTTAGGTCGAAATAGAATTACTTAATTTATAAGCAAATTATAACAATGAACCAGAATTTATATACGTCAATGACCAATTTGTTCTCGGTTAGCTAGTGTAATACTTTTTAGAGGACAAAGAATGGAAATAAAATGTTTAGACCCTTTAGGGATTAATGGTTACGAAAGAGAAGCGAATGAAAAGCTAGAGGTGACTTTACCTAACAATTGGAAAGGTTACTCATCCCTAGAGATGCGGGGGAGACAGAGTGGTGAATTTGAAGGTGATCTAATCCTTATAACGCACGATAGAATAATAAATGTTGAGTTTAAAAAATGGTCTGGCAGGATATTTTCTCGTGATCGCAAATGGGTTGTTCAGTTTCCTGGAGGTAGGGAAGAACATCGGACGAATGGTGTTAGTCAGGCCAACAGGTCTGCGAAGATATTAGCGAGCAAGTTACGGGAAAGATTAAACAACAAGTTTATACCTTATGTCGATCATTGTGTTGTGTTGTGCGGAACAGCAACCAAATATGATCTTCCACAGGATGAGCAGGATTATGTATTTTCACTAGAAGAGTTTTCGACCATTGGTGATCCTAAAGTTTACAGCAAGTACTTTGGTGATAAGTCTAAGAGGATCACTAGAAAAGAAGATGCACCAAACAAAAACCTAAAGCAATGGGATAAAATCTTTTCTAATAACAGCGCTGACTTCAAAGCAAAAAATTACTCTGCTAATAATTATGTATTACAAGGACAGCCTCTATTTCAGCATAGAGATGGACTATATTCGGAATACCATAGCCAACGTTCTGATAATCATAATTATAAAGCGCTGATGCGCAGGTGGAACTTTACTTCTCCTTGTATCGTCGAACATGCTAGAACACCTGAGCAAAGATCTCTAATTGCACACAGAGAAAGTGATGTACTTGGTTATATCGCCAATCAAGATGAAGAGCTTAAAGATACATATCTTCGACTAGAGTATTTACCTAGCGAGTTATCTTCTGATTTTGTTGAATTGTATGAATGGCCGAATAAAAAAGACCGTCTCGATACATTTATTAGAAAGAACAGTACAAAACTGACTGAAGAAAATAGACTCAATCTAATTCAGGCTCTGGTAAGTCGTTTAGCTAGTCTTCATGATATTGATGTGGCGCACCGGGACCTTGGCAACCACAGTATCTGGGTATCGCTTCCAAGTAAGGTCGTATTGTCTAATTTCCTAACAGCAACCTATCCAGACCCGCAAAATAAAACAGTGTCTAATATTCGTAAAATCCTTCAGCACAACCAGATTGCGACACCTGAAGAGTTGTACGATGATTCTGACGGTACACATTTTACTCGTGATGTGTATCTAGCTACTGCTGCATGTCACTATATTGCATTCGGTAAGCCACCTATAAAAGAAGATGGTATTTACCTCTGGGAGCCAATTAAAGATAGTTCGATATGCCAAAGACTCGAGAAATGGTTTGAAAGGGGGCTGGAGCTTGAAGCTGCTGCTCGTTTTAAGGATCTTCGAGAAGCTCTTACTGAACTTAATAAATTATTGAATGTAGGTGAGTCTGCCGGTGAAGATAAACTAGGTCTATTAGCAAACTATCATTCTTCAAAAAACATCTATGTTGATTTTGGAGGCACTAGCCCAGTAAAGGTTGATGGCACATTCAATTTTTTAAAAGCTATCGATGATTCATTTGGTCTGAAATCTTGGTTTGGGGTGAGTGATGTATCAGCTGATGGTGGAGTTAATAGTCAGCTGCTGTCATTTTTTAATAGGTTGGACATTAGAAAAAATGCAGATATAAAGTGCCTTCCTAAAATTATTGACTATGGTTTAAACCCACAAATGACCTGTGCCTTTTTCCAATTTGAGTGGATAGAAGGCAGTACCTGGAAACAATTTGTTGAGACACAATCAATTGATGATCCTACGTTAAAGGTCAAGCAGTTGCTATCGTCACTAATTGAGTTACATTCGGCAAGCATCCATCATGGCGATATCCACCCAGAAAATATAATTATCAACGACAATGGCTTGGTATTTATCGACATTATCGAGCTGGATGAGAGTAGATATACCCCTACTTACTCTCCTGACAACCATGAAAATATTTCTAAGGCAAACATAGACCGTTACGCTATTGTGAAGATAATTAGTGAATTGTCAGTCGCAAAACAGCTAACTCATCTAGGCAAATATGTAAACCAACTGCTTGAACTTCCTGAAATATCAAGCCAAGAAATTATAAAACTGCATGATGAGTTAGAGGGCATCATTAGTCCTTCTCCTCTCAAGTTGGTGAATACTTTTAAAATTTTTCATAAAAAACTTCAACTCAGACAGAGAAAGCTTCTGTCTGATGATGGTAAATATTACCTAGATTTAGAAATAAACAAAGGCAAAGATGGCGATTTAGTTTCTGTTCGAATCACCGGTGTGAAACATCGCTTGAGCATGCTGATTCATCCAGAAAAGAAATTTGTTGTTTCAGCCAATTTTGATGAGATTAGACATAACGATTTCATCAAAAACAAGAAAAGATCAATCCTAGAGCTAAGTGGAGAGATTCATTTTTGCAAATCTGAGGGCGAAGCTTCTGAAGCGTTTTTTGATGAAATACTTGAAAGTCCGGTATACCAAGAACTTTGTAAAGGTGTTGAAAGCTCGGAGGGAAGTAACTCTAACCAAGGCACACTTGCGTCAACCAACATAAAAGGCTCCAAAGTAACGGACGCAAGAGATGTTTGGAAAGCACTTGTTGAAACCGAGCACGAAAGTAACCCAAAAATTGAAATATCTACAGACCCGCGAATTCAAGGTGATAAGTATACATTCCAATATACTAGTGAAAGCGCATCTTTAGATTTTAACCTTAATACAGAACGTGTTTTTGTATATGCAGAAAGGCATGGAGAGCTTAGAAGAGTAGGAATTGTCGTTGATATTGGTCCAAATTCGATGGCCATAAACATCAGAGGTAAAGTGAGAATTGAGCTAGGTGATACCTTGGTTCTTGAAGGTGCACTGACGGCATCATCATTAAATAAAAGGAAATTAGCGACGGAAAATTTGGTAAATAACAGAAGTGTTATCAGTAATATTGCAGATTACTTTTCCCCAGGAGTGGCAGTTAAACCAACTGAACAAGCAGAACCAACTGATGCAGAGTTAAACGCGTATACCGAGTTAGATTGTGATGAAAACGTGATCTTTAGGCTAAATGAACAGCAGAGAGAAGCTTTCAAAGGGTTGTATAAATATGGTCCAGTAAGCTTGCTTCAAGGTCCCCCTGGTACGGGTAAAACGGCATTTATTGGCTCTTTCATCCATTACTGTATTTCTAATGGGGCAAGAAGGGTCCTCTTAGTTAGTCAATCTCATGAAGCTGTCAATAATGCAACTGAGAAAGTGAGGTCACTATTTGGGAGAAATGATACTGAAATAGATATTGTTCGTCTTGGTGATCAACATGTGCTTTCAGAGCAGCTTGATGATGTTGGAGAGAAGGCACTTCAAGAGCATTATAGAGATAGGTTTAAAGCTGAATATGAGGAGCGTATTACGAGGGTTGCTCGAGAACTAGGTATTGATGAAGAGTTTACGAAAATTGCTACTGAATTTGAGAGGTCATTTGGCAAGCAACTAGATGGTATTATTTCTCGTATGAAAGATACAGATAGTATTACGTCAAATACACTGACGAAGAAAATTGAAGTGTTTGACAAAAAGTTACCTGAATTCTTTTCTCGTAAAATAGGTATGGAATTGAACCTTGGCAGTATTGAGCTCAATTGTTATCGAGAATTTATTTATTCGGCGTTATCTAGACACTATGAAATTTTTTCGGGTGACTTGGTGTCAAAGTTTAAAAACATCATTTCTATATCAAATGAGTGGCTTAGTGTTATGGCTTCAAGTCAGTCTCAATTCCAAAACTTTCTATCAAAGACTCGGACTTTAGTGTGTGGTACTTGTGTTGGTATAGGGCGTAATCATTATGGAATCCAAGAGAACATTTATGATTTAGTTGTTATTGATGAAGCTGCTAGATCACCAGCAAGTGAACTTGCAATAGCAATGCAGGTAGGGCGTAAGGTTCTTTTAGTTGGAGATCATAAGCAACTCCCTCCCTTGTTTGATGAAGAGCATATCAAGGCTGCCAAAAGAATTTTACCAACAGTTAGTACTGATGAATTCAAGCGTAGTGATTTTGAAAGAGCATTTGTTTCCAGCTATGGAAAAACTGTAGGGCGTTTTTTGAAAATTCAATATCGAATGATACCGGCTGTTGGTAACCTAGTATCGGAATGTTTTTACTCAGAAGAAGGTGGTTTAGAGACTGGCAGGGGCGTAACGAAAAAAGCTTATTTAGAGCTATTTGAAGAGACCTGTACGCCAGTGACTTGGATTGATACGAGTAAAGCTAAGAGGAAGTCTTTTGAGTCTAAATCAACAGCTAAGAATGCAAATAAGAAAAGTTACGTCAATCGATACGAAGCTGAAATTATATTAGAGCTTCTAAGTAAGCTATTTGGCCATAAAAATGCGGAAACTCTCCTTGTAGAAGGTGATGATCCTAAGATCGGCATTATTTGTATGTATGGTGAACAAGTTAAGTATCTAATTCGTGAAATTAATGGCGTAGCATGGGCTCGAACGTTACTAGAAAGAGGAATAATAAAAGTAGATACGATCGATAGTTACCAAGGTAAAGAGAACGATATTGTTATTGTTTCTTTAGTCAGAAGTAACTCCAGCGGCAGTCAAGGTCATGTTTCTTCAGAGAACCGAGCAAATGTAGCACTCTCTCGTGCTAAGGAAGCATTGTTCATAATTGGTAATTCGGATATGTGGCTGAATCACAATGAAGGTTCTGCGTTTGGTCGAGTATATAAGTATATTTCAGAGCACAGTGGTAAAGAGTACTCGATTGTAAATTCTCAATCTCTGGAGGCTAAAAAATGAAGATTCAATTAAGTAAGGTTTGTTTTGGCTTACCAATGAAATCTTTTTTTATGGATTACACCGTTAGTAAGAAGCGTGAGTTACCAGTTGTTAAAGAGTTTGTGATCAGACTTATTTATTCATTGACTTCCACGAGTTTGGAGACGATTCAGGATTACTTTGGTTTAACGAGTAAAGAAATGTTGGCGATTGTTGATGATCTACAAGAAGAAAATTTGGTTAAGTGGGAAGATGGGAAGATAAAACTTACTTACTATGCGATGAGTAAGTTTACAGAAGAAGATGGGAATTTGAGACCTACTTTCTTTGAAGTCACTGATGAAGCCTCCGCTGTTGAATTTGAATTGTACAGTTTTCAAATGCTGTCGACTGATGTGAAACGTTCTGGATCTCAAGACTTTAGCATTTCACTCAGTTTACCCGACGAATGTTATCGTCATCTACTGAGTAAAGCACAAAGTGCTTTTGACAAAAATTTCAATTTGTTTAGAGAACTAGTGTTGAAAGAGGATGTTTTTTCTGAGGTAAAAGAACTTTATAAAATCAACCAAGTGTCAGACAGGTACGATTCAACCCTTCCTCTAGAGGTTGAATATTTTGTGGACACGGATTTTCCTAATGCCCTAAAAATGGAGTACGTTTCAAATACTATTGATGAGTGGGATGAAGATAAAGCAATGTTCTCACTTATGGACTCTACGATTGAAGTTGATACGAAGAAGGATCAGCATGATAGTTTTAACGAATACCTTGAAGCATCAAATGATCCACTTCTTGTTCAGTATTGGGATGACAGCACAAGAACACTCAATATTAAAGCTTTAGTAAACCATTATGAAAATGGCTTAACAAAACTAAATGATGATACATTTATGCTACTTGGTAACTTTTATACTGAGAGTAATCGAGACATTATAACGAGTCGACTTGAAACTATATTTGAAGATAAACCAGAGAATTCAGGTTTGATTTGGCTTACCAATGCTGAATCTAAAACGTGGGGGAAAACTACTGACTTAAGTAAATTAGTAGATGAAGTTTACAGTCTCTTCGATAGAAGGAAGAAAACGTCAAAAGTAGTTTTAGGTATGACTTGTGAGAGTTATCAAGAATCGATGACTCTTAGGAATAATTTTTGGAAGTTATCTGATGCTGACCTCATGGATTTACCAGGTAGATTTGGTGGTGAAGATGCAGAGTTTATGATTATTCCAGGCCTAATGGTTGCAAGCCTGTTCCATGTACAATTAGATGATCAACGTGATGTTTCATTTCCTGTAGGTTATGTGAGTTTTGAACCAAAGTTTATTTCCGAAATTTCTAGCAAACTTCTAGATTGGACAACGCTTCAACCTAAATATAATGATTTTTTTGAGAAGAAAGGTGTGAAAGAAGAACAAAAAGTTCGGAATAAACTCTTTATGCCAATACTTCAACAAGACATAGTATAACAGGATATGGAGCAACCTGAGAGCTTCGCAGGTTGTTCTTTTTTCTGCTCTAAATCTTTTCCTAGTTTAATCACAATTTCCCTTAAATTAATTTGATTTATGGTGGTTAACGGTAATACTAAAACTTAGATACTCTAAGTTTTAGTGGTGACATGTGAATACGAACATTCAACTTTACACTGACGAATCGCTCGAAAGCTTCTTGTTGCGCTTATCGCTGGAGCAAGGCTACGAGCGATTTTCTCATTTCGCCGAAGACATCTGGTTCGACACGATGGATCAGCATGAGGCGATGGCTGGTGCTTTCCCCCTAGAGCTCAACCGAGTCAATATCTACCACGCTCAAACCACAAGCCAAATGCGAGTTCGTGTTCTCATCCATCTTGAGAACCAATTAAGGCTTAATAACTTTGGTGTACTGCGCCTAGCGTTATCACATTCAAAAGCTCAATTTTCTCCTGAATATAAAGCTGTTCATCGTTTCGGCGTTGATTACCCTTATGCTTTTCTTCGTAAACGCTTCACTCCTATTTGCCCTAAATGTATTGGCGAAGCACCCTATATTCGGCAGCAATGGCACTTAATTCCTCACCAAGTATGTGCACATCATGGTTGTAAGCTCATTCATCATTGCCCTGAATGCAACTCACGGTTTGAATATCAACATTCTGAGAGCATTAGCCAGTGTGAATGCGGTTTTGAACTCCGAAACTCGTCAGTAGAAGATGCGCCAGAGGCTGAGTTCTTGGTCGCTCGATGGTTGTCAGGAAATGATTCAACCCCCTTGGGATTGATGAAGAGTGAAATGACGTTATCTGAGCGCTATGGCTTTTTACTTTGGTATGTAAATCGTTATGGCGATATTGATAACATTAGCTTTGAATCATTTGTGGAATATTGTCGCTCTTGGCCAAAGGCATTATCACAAGACCTTGATGCATTGAAAGAGAAAGCAGAGCTTGTTCGAATCAAAGATTGGAAAAAGACGTTCTTTAATGAAGCTTTTGGCAGCTTGCTGAAAGATTGTCGCCACTTACCGAGTCGAGAACTAAACAGAAACGTTGTACTTACCGAAGTGCTCCATTATCTGACGGAGCTTGTAACGGATAACCCCGTGTCATCTAAGGGAAGCATTGCAGATGTGTTGTTAAGTCCTCTAGAGGCTTCCACATTGCTTTCCTGCGCAACGGATGAAGTGTATCGGTTATACGAGTTTGGGGAAATAAAAGCAGCTATCAGGCCGAGAATGCATACTAAAATAGCCAGCCATGAATCAGCATTCACGCTGAGGAGCATCGTAGAAACAAAGTTAACTCGGATGTGTTCTGAATCCGATGGTTTTAGCGTTTATTTACCGGAGTGGTAAGTATGACAAAGTTAGTCGGTTTACTAGAAATTGAAGACACTGCTGTAAAACAGGCGGTATTGAAAAAGTGGTTCATGCCTTACACTGCGGATGTTGAGGTTGATGGGTTTGAGGAAGACGCGTTAATCGTACTACTTAACCTGAGCTCTCACCATAAAGGCGATAAATGTAACGATTGGTTAGATGAAGAGCGTGCAAAAAAGTATTTAAGTAATGCAAAAGATTTCGATTCATCACTGGCAGAATTGAAATGGTTCCACACTCATAACCTGAAGTTTCCGGATTGTCGGGTGCGAGAGCAGCGTTTGATTGCGAAGCCACTACCTACAGATGAAGTTTTTATTTCGGGAAGAAGTCTTGAATCCAGTTTGGGCTGGGCGCATAACTCGGCATTCTATCGGCATGTTTTGTGGTTATTGAATCCTTTTAGTTGGCAATCAAAATCAACGAATATTCTCACGCTTATTCGAGAGGGCAATCCCATTTGGTTGGATTTATTGCAAGGCTTTGGGTTAGGTGTTGAATCTCTCGTTGTTTTGCAAAAGGCAATTAACGTCCAAGTTCCTGATTCAATCTTTCCAATGGCTGTGAGTTCGTATAGTAAGCAATTACGATTTCCGTGGGGTGATGACTATATTTCCATAACACCTGTTGTGAATCATTCGGTTCAGAGGGAGCTAGAAATTAGGGCGCGAGATAAAGAGGGTAAGTTCAGCTTTGTTACGTCATCACTGCCTAATTCAGCAAGCATTGGAAACCTATGCGGCAGCCTCGGTGGGTATATGAAAGCGATGAACTATCCGCTTGAGGTCAAACTTGCACCGGAAGCAAATCTAGCGGCTAGCCGTAACAAAAGTGGCCGTTACTTTGATGACTATCAGGTGACGAATTATAAGATATGTCAGGTATTAAATAGACTCAGTGGCGCTGAACCACTGAAAACTAAAAAGCAAAGAGATAAAGCGCGTAATGTCCAAAGCAAGTTACTAAGAAAGCAGATAGCGTTGTGGATGTTGCCGTTGATTGAGTTACGAGATCGAGCTGATTTAGCTCCAAGTGAATGGCTTTCGGAGCATGGTGATACTTTAGCTCGTGATTTTTTGACGTTGCCAGAATCCGACCTTAAATCACTTGCAACACAGTTTAACCACCGACTTCATTATGCGTTCCAGTCTAATAATTTTACCCATAAGTTCGCTTATCACCCAAGGTTGTTACAGGTCGTAAAATCTCAAATCGTATGGATACTGAACAAAATGAGCAAGCCAAGTGTTGACGATGATATCGGCCAAAGCGAGCAATACATTTATTTGTCTTCGATGCGAGTTCAGGATGTCGTGGCAATGAGTTGTCCATATTTGTGTGGCGTACCATCACTCACCGCGATATGGGGATTCATGCACCATTATCAAAGAGAGTTTAATCATCTAGTTGAAAGTGATTCAGCGTTTGATTTTTCAAGCTTTTCCTTTTTTATTAGAAGTGAAAACATTCGGCCAACAGCAAAATTGACCGAACCTAACTCAGTTGCTGCTAAACGAACTATTTCTAATGCCAAGCGGCCAACGATACGTAGTGAGCATCTTTCCGATTTAGAGATAGATATGGTAATTAGAGTCAACGGCAACGAGAGGTTGTCAGACTACTTAACCGAGTTGAAGGCGGCGTTACCTACTGCTTTTTCGGGAGGCTACTTATTCCAGCCGTCGATCTCATCTGAGGCTAACTGGCTGACAACATTTAGAAGTCAATCTGAGCTATTTCATACCATCAAGGGCGCTCCAGCCTACGGGCGTTGGTTGTATCCTAGTGAGCAGCAGCCTATCAACTTTGATGAACTTGAGGATAAGGTTACCTCCGACAGTGACATTATTCCGGTCTCAATTGGCTATCATTTGCTGGAAATCCCCAAGCAGCGTGATAATACGATAACAGGACTCCACGCTTATTCAGAAAATGCGATAGGTATAGCAAAGCGTGTAAACCCTATTGAAGTTCGATTTAGTGGGCGAAGTCACTATTTTGATCGTGCTTTTTGGTCGCTAGAATGCAATAGCGAAACTATTCTTATAAAAAACTATAGGAATTAAATGCTTATGGATTTGTGTAGCCAACTTAATTATGTGCGTTCACTTTCTACTGGTAAGGCGTATTTTTACTACCTATCAAAAGATGATGAAATGCGGCCTATTGGTGTTGATAGAACGCGATTACGAGCACCAAAAGGAGGGTATGCTGAAGCGTACAAAGGTAATAACTTTTCTCCTAAAAATGTAGCTCCCCAAGATCTAGCTTATGCCAATCCTCAGTATATTGAAGAGTGTTATGTCACCCCTGGTGTTGATGACGTTTATTGTGCTTTTCCACTTCGCATTCGCGCCAATTCACTAAGTCCTGACGTTTGCAATGACGATAGTGTGCGTGATGCTTTACTGACGTTGGCTGCCACCTATAAAGATCTTAATGGTTATCAAGAACTGGCTCATCGTTACGCAAAAAATATCCTGTTAGGTACATGGCTATGGCGAAATAAAGAGTGCCGATCTTTGTCTATCGAAGTGGTGACTAGTGATAAGGAAAAAATCGTGCTTGAAAATTCAACCAACCTTTCTTGGTATGGACGCTGGGATGAGAAAGCCACAGAGAGCCTTGAATTATTGACGGCTTACCTTACGCGAGCGTTAACTGATCGTTCTGAATATTTCTACATGGATATTCGAGCCAAGTTATCTGTTGGTTGGGGGGATGAAATATACCCAAGCCAAGAGTATCTCGACAGCCGAGAGGATGGGGTCCCTACCAAGCAATTGGCAACGGTAGAACTGAAAAATGGTAAAGAAACGGCTGCCTTTCATGGCCAGAAGATAGGAGCGGCATTGCAATCAATCGATGACTGGTGGCATGAAGATGCGGATAAACCTCTGCGGGTGAATGAGTATGGAGCCGACCGAGAGTATGTGATTGCGAGAAGGCATGTTGCATTGAAGAATGACTTTTATCACTTGCTTAAAAACACTGAGAGTTGGACGAAGCAAATGAAAAAAACAAACGTCATCCCAAATGAAGTTCATTTTATTATGTCTGTTTTGGCCAAGGGTGGCCTCTTTAATGGTTCAAGTGGTAAGGCTAAGCGAGGACGAGTATGAAGCAACGGTATTACTTCTGTATACGTTACCTTCCGGATCGTGCCGACTGCGGGCTTCTAGCAGGGCGGTGTATCAGCCAAGTGCACAAGTTTATGGTCAATAATCAGCAGGCGGTGAATCAAATAGGAGTGAGCTTTCCGAACTGGGGAGTGGATTCGATCGGGAATACCATCGCTTTTGTTTCAGAAGATAAAGAGCTTTTGATTGGACTATCATTTCAGCCTTACTTTTCTGTTATGAAAGAAGAAGAGCTTTTTGACGTGTCAGTTGTAAGCGAGGTTATCGACGGTATCTCTGAAGTGAGATTTGTCCGAAATCAGACGATTGGGAAAAGCTTCATTGGATCTAAAAAAAGAAGGATGAAACGAAGTATGGCTAGAGCAGATCTAACAGGTACAGCACGATTACCTGTTGCAAATGAAGACCGGGAAGTTGAGCATTTCCATCGAGTTCTAATTTCTAGTGGCACATCCAGACAGGATTTCATCTTACATATTCAAAAAGAACATGTTGGAGACCGTAATATAGCGAACTTTAATAGCTATGGATTAGCGACCAATCAAGATAAACGAGGGACAGTTCCTGATATTCACTGTTGACCCTTTTCCTATGAGAGCTTTTAGATGCAATAAAAACAAAGAGTTACATCGGTGACGCAGATAAAGGTATTTTTTGATTTTTGTGATGAATATAGATGGCTATCAGGTGGTTAGTGCCTATAGTTAATAGTGACCTGTCGCATAGACAGCTAGGAAAAAGTAGCCGGATTAGTAGCCGGATTTTTATTAAGTGACCTGTCGCATAGACAGCTAGGAAAACAAATAACCCAATCCTATATACTAACCTCATGTGACCTGTCGCATAGACAGCTAGGAAAGACATTAGCTGTTGGTGTTGTTATATCTCGTGGTGACCTGTCGCATAGACAGCTAGGAAATCACTTAACTGAGCATCAATTATTTATGAAGAGTGACCTGTCGCATAGACAGCTAGGAAATGACTTCTAGAGGAATATCGTTCATAAACACAGTGACCTGTCGCATAGACAGCTAGGAAATTGTAGTACTCAAGGTAGGGCAATCTAGACTGGTGACCTGTCGCATAGACAGTTAGGAAAACTGCCGAAGCCCACTTTAGACACATATCATCGGGACCTGTCGCATAGACAGCCAAGAATAGATCAGGAAGAAAGCAACCAATCTGCTGAACAAGCAGAAATAATTAAAACCACTGGGCCTCGGCTTGGTGGTTTTTGTTTGTGCTAGATGCAACTTATTTGTATCCATAAGTATTCATAACGTATCGCTATTGGTAATAGAACTGGCTAATGTGCAAAACATGCCATTGCTTATTAACAACTTCTGAACATTCCTCGTCAGATGAACTGTTGCAAAATTTGCAACAGTTCATATCTGCCCTTTTCAATTCAGGACATCTTCTCATCATACTTTGCGGAAGGTTGCTTGACCTATATTTTCGAATCAGTGTAGTGTCTACTGATCTGGGTTCCTACTAGTTTGTCTTCTAATGAAACTTTCATGTCATCAGTTGAATTGACGAAATTACGATCTTTGTTTATCTTAATATGAACACCAACCGATTCACTCACGATACGTGAACACTAGTACTAATAGTCAAGGTAACCAAGTAGGTAGAAGACTAGGGCAGCTCCCATTACTAGTGCGTATTTCGGCTGACGTGACCCCTGATTTCGTTTTTAATCGACCACCTTTTTAAGCCTCTCTTTTCTCTTCCTTAGTTTTACTCCAAGTGGTCGATTTAAGCCAGTTTTCTCATTGATTCCCCCCGTAACTCGATTCTATGACTTTGATGAACCAACCTATCTAAGATCGCATCAGCGATCGTCGAGTTGTCGATCATCTCGTGCCATTCTTTTACAGGAAGTTGGCTGATAATGATCGTGCTGCACTCTTGGTATCTATCTTCTAGCACTTCGAGAAGGTTACTTGCATGCTCTTGGCTGAGTTTTTCCATTCCCCAGTCATCGATAACCAACAGTTTTTTCTTAGACAAGCTCAGTAGCAGCTTTTGATAGCTGCCATCAAGGCGGCTACTACTCAGGTCATCAAGTAAACGATTTAGGCGATAATAACGACTTGGGTAGTGTTGCTCACACGCCTGCTCGGCAAGCGCACAAGCAACATAAGTTTTACCTGCACCTGTTGCACCTGTAATCAGGACGTTCTGTCGTTTTTGTAAATAAGTGCCTGATAATAACTCTCCCATCATTGCTCTTTTTAAGCCTCGCTCTGGGCGGTAGTCCAGTTGATTACCGCTAGCGCTTAGGCGCAGCTTGGCTTGTCGTTTAAGTCGTTGGATTTTGGTTTGCTCTCGGTTCACCAGTTCATGATCAAGGATTAGTCCTAACCTTTCTTCGAAGCCTAGTTCTGCATAGGTAGCGGGTTGTGTCCTTTGTTGTTCCAGTGCATCTGAAGCATGGCTTAGGCGTAGTGATTTTAACTGTTGGATTAATGCGTCCATATCGTTTCTCCTAGTGGTAGTAGTTGGAACCACGAACATTAGTGTGCTTAAGGTTTGGGGTGTCAGGTGAAGGCTGTGAGAGTGTGCCTTCACGATGGTTCTTCAATAAGTTTTTGACGAAGCTAAGGTATGGCTTCCCTGCCATTAAAGCATCTCGACAAGCTTGTTCTAACCGAGCGTCTGAGTGCTTTTTGGCAAGGCTTAGTAACCCAAAACAACTTCTAAAGCCCAATGCTTCATGCTCTGGGCGTTTGAGCAGTATCTGAGTAAGTTCGCCTGCCGCTGGCCCAATAGTTTTTCCCCAGCGGATAAAGCGCTCAGATGTCCATGACTGGTATTGATGGTTGCTTGGCATATGCTCGTGAACGGTAGAAAGTGCATATTCCTTCTGGCTTGTGCAGTGTTGAGCAACGATGCTCCCTTTGTGATAGATACGTATTATTTGGTGAGTTGCTTCAAGCTCAACTTGTTGCCCAACAAGTTGGTGTGGCACTGAGTAGAAGTGCTTTTTATATTGGATGTGATAATCAGGGGAGACGGTTGCTCGTTTAGTTTCGATATACACATATGGTTGCGATGGCAGTGGCTTTAACGCTGGGCGGTCAACTTTGTTGAACAAGTCATGTCGATTGACACCAAGCTGCTTCATCTCTCGTTGGTTTAAGTCATGCATCAGCTCTCGGATAGCCAGATTCAGCTCCGCCATTGTATGGAACACTTGATGACGAAGGCGCATCATTATCCAACGCTCTACGATGAGAACTGCGTTCTCAGCTTTAGCTTTATCTTTTGGCTTGTAAGGTCTGGCAGGCATCACGGCTACACCGTAATGTTGTGCCAGTTTTCGGTAGCTCTCATTGAGAATAGGGCTATGACGGTCTGCTTTCGTTACGGCAGATTTCAGGTTATCAGGTACAAGTAGATTCGGAGCACCACCAAAATGATTAAAGGCATTCACATGAGCCATGAGGAAGTGTTCAAGCCCTTGGCTCTCACTAGCCTCGACATAGGTGTAATTTGAGGCCCCTAAAGTGGCGACAAATACCTGAGCATGTCGGCATTCTCCTGTATCAGGATTCACAACAGGGATCGTGGGGCCACAGTAGTCAATGAAGAGCTTGTCACCAGCATGGTGAAGTTGGCGCATGCTGCGTTTTTGTGTCTTTAGCCAACGCCTATACAGTTCGCAGAACTGCGTATACCCATAGGCTTTGTCTTGATGTTGATGACAATACTCTTCCCAAAGCAAAGCTTTGGTCATCCCTTTACGCTTTAACTCTAAGTAGCAGAGAGTAAAATCAGGCATCACTTTATGCTGAGAGGATGAGCGACCATCAAACAAGGCTTGGGTGATTTGATTTTCATGATGAGCCTCTTCCAGTGGCCACGTGAGGCCACTCGATTTAAATCGAGACAGATGCTGAGATACAGTGGAATGAGCAATATTGAGGCAAGCTGCGATCTGTCGATTGGAAAGATTGCACTCGTATCGGAGGCGTAAGATTTCCTTAATTTTATTCATTGGCATTCTCTTTTTCGGCATGATTTATCCTTAGTGCTCTCAACATGAAAGACTCAGGTTAAACCTATTGATTTAAAAGAGAAAAGAGGTTTATTTCGGTAAATCGACCACCGATTTCGGAAATGCACCGAAAAGTGGATGATTAAAAACGAAATGAGTGGTCGGTTAAAAACGGATTTGGTGGTCGATTAAAACCGAAATAGGCGGTCGGCTAGCTCCGAAATGTGCAACTAGTTGATGAGATCTCAATAGAGCCATTGTGAATCCTAATTGAAGTTATCCTATAAGGGAGGCTTCGCTGACCGTCTTGTGCTAAAAAGACACTCAGCATGTAATTAGGATATTACTATGCCTGTAAAAACACTCCACACTTCTTCTGAAGCTAAAAAACACTACAAAAGCATCTCTTACGAAACCCTATTAGCAAGCTGGCTATTACAAGATGGTTGGGAAGTATTTATGCCCATGATCGATCATGGCATGAAGACCGATGTGCTTATTTCTGATGGGAACAAATTCTACCGTCTTCAAGTGAAGTCGGTGGAGTGCTTTGATGAAAGCACGGTTGTTACTGATCAATGGCAGAATGCACAGATTGATTATGTAATATATTTCTCAAGATGTTCAAATTGGGGATACATTACGCCGCCTTTTAAGGGAAGGAGGAGGGTTAATCACCCCGAGCATGTAAGGTTTCACCAACACCCAAAGAACTTTCTTAAAGCTTTTGGTCGGGCTTAATAAGCTCTATTCAGCATGAAAAATCGTGAATAGTTGGTTAATAACATACTACTGACTAACTTTGTTTACACACCGACAGAATCGCTTGGTGATCACAAGTGGAAGTACGGACTTTGTGACTCGGAAATGCCCCTTTCCTTGACAGCTGCGTTCAGACTCACAAATCATAGTGAGGTGATTTGACCTACTTTTTCTTATCTGTGTAATGTCTACTGCGTGAGGGTCGTACCAATATTCACCGATATAAAATTGAAGACAGTCTTCCGTCTACATTGTGATGTACCGCACCGTGAGTACTTTGATTGGCTAACATGTTTTCGATAGAGGTTTTTGTAAGGTGATGATTAGGTAATGGACCTATATGAATAGCAATAATAGCCTCTGGAGGAAAAGCTAGTTTTATACACGGAATAACAACGTTGTCTTTAACACGGAAGTACACATCTTGTGATCGCGGTAGTAAAACTACCGTTCGCTTTTCTGATTCTTCCCTAAAACCGTGATTCTTCATCCTTAAAGCTGCGCGGCAGTAAGCTGACAAGTCATTTCAAACGAATAACGACCAGCCAGCTTTCTCAGTACTCCATTCTTCAAAGTGTAGCTTAGTAAGCCAATTTTCGAATAGCTCATGTATTATCTGCGCTTTATCGGCCTCATCATATGAAGTCAGTGAAATTTAAACTTTTAGGTCTAATAATGTGATATGGATAAAGAAATTGTCATTATGTTGTTGTATATTTGACCTTCACTCTCCTTTGTTCACTCTAGGAAATGAGATTCATGAAGAAGATTAAATTAGGAATTTGGTTGGCTATCACCTCAGGTGGCTTAGTGGGTTGTCAATCTACAATTATGGAAACACTTGAAGAGCACAACATTTTAGTAATAAACAAAGATGCAAGCCTCT
Organism: Vibrio sp. 03-59-1; assembly: GCF_013114135.1. Classification (NCBI taxonomy): domain Bacteria; kingdom Pseudomonadati; phylum Pseudomonadota; class Gammaproteobacteria; order Vibrionales; family Vibrionaceae; genus Vibrio; species Vibrio sp. 03-59-1. The sequence goes on along the minus strand of NZ_VTYA01000008.1, from coordinate 161,102 downwards.
TCGGACCCGGATCCGGACCTTCCGTTAAACAAATTGATACACACGGCAAGCTAGCTGGCTATCCTTATCTGTTGGAAAAACATCCAGATATAGGGAAAATCCCATATGCTTATAAGCACAAACCTCATGTGATTAAAATGACCGAAGTGTATCTTGGTATGCCAAGGGAGGAGCTTGGCAAAATAGCAAAAATACACCCTTTGCAACGAAAAATGGAGTATGTGGCAAATATTATTCCGCCAAGAGATAGGGTTGATAAGCAATTCTATGGTTTTGAGAAGCCTATTGCACCAGCAGGTCGGAACAGCATAAACAATTGTCCGCATGTAAAAGGTGAGTACAAAGACTATAATTCTGTCTTAGGCTACAGTTCTTGTGGGGAGTTTCCTTTACGGGGAATAAGCACAAAATCAATTCCTGCACTAAGGTACGCTCAAGATATTAAAAATGCAACTGGCTACGGGTTATACAAGGCTCAGTATGATGAAGTATATAATGGATTTAGCTTCGCTAAAGGTTATGCATTTAAACCAGAAGAATTGTATTACTCCTATCGAGTAACTACTGATATGCATGATAGAGTGGTTGCGTTTTCAGTAACTAAGCGTTTTCCTTTCAAAGCTGGCTTTTTTGAAGAGAAAGAAGCTGGGCTTAAGGAACAAGCCAAGCTGCTAAATGTGCCATTCAAAGAGTTTAGCGAGGGCTTTAATGTCTCTGGATTACGTTCAATTGCCTATACTGTTGGTGCAGACCAGGGTTATATGCTAATGAGAAACCCGTGGGGCTATGCCGTAAAATATGCAACAATTCCACTATACATGGTCTCAACTATAGAAGATGACATAAAATATGGCATACTTTCAAGTAAAACTCGTGCTCCATACGAAATCACATTATCTTGTGATTTAGATAATAAGGACTACTGTTACGTAAATTACCAACAAAACGCTATTTTCAGTTCGTACCAAGCGTCTGCTGAAATATTGACTAGTAAAAACAAAGCGAAAATAAATGAAAAAGTTCTTGAGTACGTTAACAAATAGAAGAGAATATAAGAACCCGTAACAATGCGTAATGCCGATGAGTTAAGGCATTAATTAACGGTTCAATTGAACGCTCCTATCAATGTGTAAGAATCCGATATCAGAGAACTGATATCGGATTCTTTTATGCGTTTTGAAAGTGAGTTGGCAATAAAACCCAGATGGGCTTTATTTGCAACGTATACGTCTGAGCACATACTTGAATTATGTGTGTAGTAATATTTGCTGAATATAAATAATCTGTTTAAGAGTGACTCGCAATACGTGGAATTTTCACTATGCGTTGGTTTTAGTGTTCAAGGTGGTATGCAGTAGCGCTTGTACTGCGTTGCTCATCCCTTAACAGGGGGTTCTTTTCCATACGTGAGCTAATCCGTTACACCCTAATTTAGTAATATAACTGACTCAGTTTTATCCAAAAGTGATTTTGGTGGCGTTTAAAGTGGTAGCTGTGCTCTTATCCAAGTTTGTAAGGCTAAGAGCTGTTGAGCATTTTCAGTACAGGTTTGCAGGTTAGCCACATCTTCCGCTAAGACTTCGGCATTTCGCTTATATGCAGAGGTTGGGGCGGAACCATTAACGAGGGAGGCGGGTTGCTGAATACCGATTGCTCGATTATGCGCTCGCACTGATTCGGCGCGGATGTGCAACCACTCAGCATCATTAGCAACACACTGCTTATCATTGTTATTTTGAGCATACTCGATCACCTTTTTTTCTATCTCTCGATATTGAATTCGTATATCTGGCTTTTGGTTGGCAAGTTTTACCGCTAACTGAAACGCCTCATCCTGTTTCTTCTCTATTTTTTCAAATAGCGCATCTTGCGTTTTTGCGGCTTTGGCGTGAGTACTTATCACGCCATAGTCGTAAGAGTAATACGCGACTAAGCCAAGAACGGCGACCACGCATAGGGTTTTAAATAGGGTTAGATAGCTTGCCAACATTATCACCATCCATTCAAACAAACGTGTTGTTCTTTGTTTCGACGTTTAGGAATACCCCCGCAATTACTTTCAACAATTAAGCAGTTTTTACCATTGACGTAAATCCACCTTGGGTATTGATTACATGCTGCGATGCTATCGCCTTGGTTGAACAGTTTAAGCAAGGTGGAATCTGCAAAGTTTCCTGCGCCAAGGTTATAGACAAAACTCACCATCATGTCGAACTCGCCTTGGCTTGGCGTTTGAGTGATATGCTGATTCACCACTCGCTCAGCAGCAGCGATATCTTCAACAAAATATTCTGCAACTTGTTGTTCGGTCAATATGACTTCAGGGTTTACGCCTTGAGTATGACCAAGACCAGCCGTCCAAACGTCAGCACTACATTGATAAGGTTTAAGGCGGCACCCTTCTTCACCAGCAACATGACGAAGACCATTTTCACTTGTCTTGAGCTCTGAGCCGACATTGAAGACGATGGCCAGCACGGAGGCGATCGAACACACAACGCCTTTTATCGCTTTGGTTTTTAGGCTCATGCGGCACCGTCCTGTTCATTTAGCTTAGCGAGTTTCGCTTTATTCAATTGAATGGATACGGCGTAGTGCTTAATCGCCATAATGCCAGTGACAATACCCACTGCCGCTGCGACTAATTGTGCAATGTCATCTACGCCAAAACTCAACATCGTGGACATAATTGATGTGACAGCTTTCTTAAGTCCGGTGGCATCTAACAGTGATAATACGAATGCTTTCACTCCAGTGTCGTTCATTAATTTCTCTCTCGTCGCTTGTGATTAGTGCCCCCATTAACAAGTTTAAAGCGTTGAGTTTTAAAGAGTAGCGGTTGGGTTTCTAGTGAAGAGATATAGAGGTAGGCAAAAGAAAACCCAGCAAATGCGCTGGGTTTAGGTTAGTTAATTATCGGCATTCCGCTTTGAGTAGTAGGACGTTCAGGTCGAGTACAATAAGGGAAACCGTCAACGTCTGGGTAATCCCGCAACAATTGTAAGTAGTTATTGAGTTCAATGAGATAGGGATGATCAATTTCTTTTTTGAGTTCGGAGACAATCAAGATTTCCGAATTACGCCATTCTCGCTCTTCTGTAATTTTCGATTCTAAGCGAGTCGCGTCTGTGGAAGCTACCGACTCGATGACAACAGCCATAGCACCATCAACCCAACGCTCTTCAGTATAACGCTCTCCATTTTGAGGTTTCTCATTCACCTCTTTATTGTCCAAAAGTTTGTTACACACGTCCACAATGTGTGTGTGATCACCAAGCGATTCTGTCGTACCTTAATTACTAGGTTCTGCTTATAGCAAATTGTGGTCGCTCTTGGTGTTGTGTAACTTTCTTACACTCAACTCTCGTGCTGTTGTTGAAGTTTATTAAAAGGACACCTTATGGTTTTAATTTTGGACGTATTATGCTTTTAGATATTGAGTAAGTTATTGAAAAACAAACAAGTGGTTGGACGCTTTATGGTTTCAGCGACAAAAAAAGCCGCTCTTTATGAGCGGCTTTTTGCTATCTGTCGTTTGTCAAATAACAGAGTAGGTGTTTTCATATCCTTGTACATGATCGCCAACAACATCCCCAATGCGTGCACTCTCACTTCAAATATTAAAAACTTTTTCCGTGACAGAATTATTTGGTGCTCACAATGAGCGTAGATATTCTGTAACTCGGAAATGCCCATTGTTGGTTAAGTGTTAGAGTTTAAACAAGGTTGATCTTTTAACGTTGACTTACAAAAAGTAATGAGTGGAAAAAGATAAGATATGCCTCAATATATGATCGTGTTTTATAAGTACTGCTGTAACAAAAAAGCTCGACAAAACCGAGCCTAGTTGTTATGAAATTTTTCATGAGGCCTTTTCATTTAGCTTTACGAGGGTATCAAGACCTTGACGCCGCCTCTGCCGCTTGCTTTGCTTGATATGGAACTGCATCCAATAGCCTCTCATACAGTGACATTGCTTGATCCTTAATAGACGGAGTGGTTCTTTGTAAAGTAACTGTTAGCTCAATTAATTTATCTACATCTTGAATATAGCCACGAGGTTTTTCTGCTAGTTTCTTATCAATAATGGTTTTTACTATCAGTAATATCGCTCGTAATGCTTTAGGCCGAGGATTAATCTTTACTAGTGCCTCAAGCAAGTTGTGTCCTTCTGCTAAATTAGCATTCCACAGATTAGTTCATTAGTTTTTTTTGATTTGACATAAACTAGAAATAATAGGCACCTTCCATTAAAATCCTTTTTTCTATAAAAACTCGGTGGGAAATATGGCAGTGCGAGACGATCCAATAGAGTGGTTTATAGTTCTGATTGTTGTCGTTGCTTGGGTATTAGGATTAGTAATTATTCAATGGAGAAATGAAGTGCTTAATGACATTGTTGCATATTTTACGATCATTGGTGCAGTCGCAGCAGTCTTTGCTACTGTAATAACGGCCTACGCCGCATGGTTTGCTATATCTACCTTTAGCAGCTTTGAAACACAAAAACGAAAAGATACCATCGAGAATACTATTCTTGATTTGGTTGTTAACTGTCAAGATTCAATTCGATATCTATACGAGGTAATGGATGCAATATGTGCCAATTATGAGCGTCAAAATATTTTAGAGTACGATAATGAACTGAGAGAGAAACTATCCCAATTAAATGACCCACAAACTCTATCTAATGTCTCTGATGCTGATCTCGCTGTCAGATTGGTAGCAAGCCAAAAATTACGCAAAGAAATATCCTCAAAGAGACGAACCTTGCTACTTGAGCAAGGTGTTCAACTTCAGATGAGCCAGCTTAATGCAAAAGTAAACAGTGCAAGACGGCTGTTAGTGAACCTGAAAAAATTTAGTATTGAGGAAGACAGAATTCAAAAGATTAAAGAAATTCATATTGCGGTTACCGTAGCCAAGAAAGGGCTTGAAAATTTAGATTTTAGTGGTTTACGTAACTATTTGGGTGAAACTTCATTACGGCTAGATACTGGCTTAATCGCAAGTCAGCATTACTATAATTCACCAAAAGAAATGCAAGATGGCATGTGTCTAATTGGTCTAAAAATGAATGGCACCTTAGCATACGTACCAAATTTATCATCGATGCGGTTACATGATATAGAAGATTTAATCTCGGACGAAGCTTTCAAAAATAAGGGGGACTGATAGTCAGCGTAATGCTATCTTCTTTTAAATCTTCAGTAAGTGATTTTACTGATATAGCCTTTGTCCGCATAGAGCTTACAATGAAAAGTGATCTGCTCCTGTGATACTGGCCACTCACGTAAGCGACTTTTTCCATACTTTTAATAATTCATGCTTTGCTACATTAGCAAAAGACATAACTCGGATTTGTCCAGAAGTATGCTGCAGGTGGCTTCAGGTGATTTTCCCACTAGCTCTAATAGAGGTTGTGGGAAAGATCTCCTAGGGGGATGATGAGCCTACCGCCATTATGCCCCAGATTTTGTTCTCTTCTCGACAGAGCGACACTTGCCTTTATCCTAGGTTTACCAATCTCATTACTAACAATATACCTCTACACATTCTTGTAATTTCTCTCGTTAAGGTTCAAAATATAACTGTACAAATAAACAGTGATATTTTATGAATGTTATCCCTATTTCTGCGAGTGCAGGCATTACTGGTTTTGAAAGCCCGGCTTCGGAATACACTCAACTGGCTTGTGATTTAGATGAACTATTAGTGGATCATCCAAGCGCGACCTTTATAGGCAAAGCGTGTGGTGATTCGATGGAAGGTGTCGGTATTTTTGATGGAGATCTATTGATTGTCGATAGGTTTGTCACGGCCGTTGATCAAGACGTGATTGTCGCCAATTTGAATGGTGAATTCGTGTGTAAGCTGCTTGATACCAGTAGAAGGTTACTTGTATCAGCAAAAGAAAAAATACAGCCAGTGCCTATTAATGATTACGATACCTTTAGCATTGAAGGCGTAGTCGTTCGCTCTATACGCTGCCACAGGCCAAGTTATTTATTGAGGGAAAGATAGTGTTTGCGCTTGTTGATGCAAATTCCTTTTATTGCAGTGCAGAACAGGTGTTTCGTCCGGATTGGCGTGGAAAGCCGATTATCGTTTTATCCAATAATGATGGTTGTATTGTTGCGGCAAATCGACAAGCGAAAGAGGCGGGTATCCCCAAGTTTGCTCCCTATTTTAAAGTCAGAGAGATGTGTGAGCAGAAAGGCGTGATTGCTCTCTCTTCTAACTATGAATTATATGCCGATCTCTCTAGTAAAATGATGGAGGTAGTCGGCCGTTTTGCCCCAGATCAACACATCTACTCTATCGATGAATCATTTCTCTCTTTCGAACGAAGTCACCTTGCTATCCCTTGTTTAAGAACGCATGGTTTACAGCTCAGAAGATCGGTTTGGAAAGAGTGTCGATTAGCGGTGAGTGTCGGGATGGGCACCACACTCACCTTAGCCAAAATCGCTAACCATGCCGCTAAAAAAATTGAGGGTTATCATGGTGTTTGTGTTCTTGATAATGAACAGGAACGAAAAGCGGTGCTTGCTCAACTTGATGTCGGTGATGTATGGGGAATAGGGCGTAAGTTAACCCAGAAACTGAAACTCGTTAATATTCATACAGCCCTCGATTTAGCCAAGTTTCCGGTGGGTTTAGCCAGAAAAGATTTCAACATTGACGTTGAACGAACCGTGAGAGAGCTAAACGGGCAACAGTGCAAAGGGTGGGATAGTGCAAGGGCAGACAAAAAACAGATTTACTCTACAAGAAGCGTGGGTGAACGTATTGTGGATCTTGAATCTTTGCAGCAAGCACTGAGTAAACATGCCGCCATTGCTTCCCAAAAGGCCCGTAAGCAGGGATCACTATGTAAAGTGATGCTCTGTTTTGCGGCAAGCTCTCCCTTTGATAATAAACCCGCCAGTTTTCGTGCGATTCATCGCTTTCCATATGCGACATCTGATGTGACTCAAATTACCCACGCGGCAAATCAGTTGGCGATTGAGCTTTATTCTGAGGGGGTTCAATACTACAAGCTAGGCGTTGGATTGATCGAGTTAGTGGATGGCCGTCATGAGCAGAAAGATCTGTTTAACCCGAACCCAAATAATGATCCGCTAATGGCAGTGTTTGATAATTTAAACCAAAAGTATGGGAGCGATACTCTGTTTTTAGGTGCTCAAGGTATTGATCAGAAGTGGGGAATGCGCCGTGAAATGCTGACGCCGCAATACACCACAAAATGGCGAGACTTACCAAAAGTTAGGTGCTAGCCATGACGGTATTCTGGCAGAATACGTGAGACGCGTTGTTATAAATAATGGATGGAATCCGAATGATTGAATCTTTATCACTTGATCAAGCTAGGAAGCTGGTTTTACACGCTCAGAAAATCCCCCCAAGAAAGCAGAAAGTTAGCGGATTAGAGGCGACGTTATCCGCGATAGAGCACTTGGGCTATATTCAGATTGATACTATCTCTGTGGTGCAAAGAGCCCATCATCACACGCTTTGGAATCGCAGTCCGCGATACCAACCTGCACATTTAGATCAGCTATTATCCGACAAGAAAGTGTTTGAGTATTGGTCTCATGCCGCTGCTTATTTGCCGATGAGTCAATATCGTTTTAGTCTATTGAGAAAGAAAGCATTTGCCTCCGGAGAGCAGAGTCATTGGTATAAATGTGACTATCAGTTAATGGATTCAGTGCGACAACGAATTGCGGATGAAGGGCCGTTGATGGCGAAAGACTTTGACGGTGCAGATAAAAGCAGCGACGGGTGGGGAAGTAAGCCAGCGAAACGAGCATTAGAAAACTTGTTCATGCAAGGTGAACTCATGGTGCCAGAGCGGAGAAATTTTCATAAAGTCTATGACCTGACAGAAAGAGTGTTACCGACGGAGGTAGATACCAGTGTGCCAAGTAAAGAGGAGTACGCACGCTTTTTGATTTTGTCGTACATTGCTGCGAATGGGCTTGGGACGGCATCCGAGATGACGTATCTTCTTAAAAATATTAAGCCGCTCCTTAATGCAACCATTAAAGAGATGACAAGCAATGGTGACATTATTGCCGTTGATGTTGGAAAGCAGCGCTATTATACGACTTCAGAATCGCTTGAACTGCTTAATCAACCTCTTAATCGTAGCCAAGTTAAAATCCTTTCACCATTTGATAATCTGCTCATTCAGCGTAAACGAATGAAAGCGCTATTCGAATTTGATTATCTTTTAGAGTGCTATGTTCCTGAACCAAAGCGTCAATATGGCTATTTTAGTTTGCCAATTCTCTGGGATGGTAAACTTGTCGCCCGGATGGACTGTAAGAAAGACAAAAAATTATCAGTGTTGAATGTTTTGCACTTATCTATTGAGCCTAGCATCCAGAAAAAAGATCAATTCCTCTCAAAGCTACCCCTAGAGCTCACTAATTTTGCTCACTTCAATGGGTGCAAAGCGTTCAAAATCCATCGAACTACTTCATGATAGTAGAAAAGAGAGCGGAGAACTCTTCAATCTTCTTGCGGTTAATGCGATAGCACATTCTAGGTGGGAAAGGTTTTGCAGATATAAACTCAGCCTGCTTCAGAATGCGTAGATGTTCCGAAACTGTAGATTGTGCCAACCCTAGTTCAGAAACGAGATCACTGTTTAAACAGCCCCCTAAGTTATCTAAATTTAAGAGAATTTTTAGGATCCTTACGCGAGCAGGATGAGAAAGTGCTTTCGATAACACAGCAAAATGTTTTTCTTGTTCAAGATCTTGCTCTGTAACAGAGAAAGCTTGAGCGGTTGCTTCTATGCAGCTCATACCCATTATTGTGACTCAAAGTTTATCGTCGAATTGCGATTGAATATACCTATCAAGCGCTGAACGATCAAGTATTGGTTAGATTGATTAGGCGATGTCGTGTTTAAGATTAATTTGATATTGAGGTTTGTATCAGCCGAAGAAATGCGAAGTAAGGCATTGTTGTTATAAATAGAGTCGCTATCAAAAATAATGAAATACGCCACTTTTTTCTCGAATATTATATTCACTACGTTTTTATTTTATTTATTAAAATGAAAATATACAGATATTAAGATCCCATTAACATTTAAATATAATTCTAGTCATTTTTGTCTTGTTTGATGTAAGAATTCATTCTCATTCGTGTTTATCTGGTTGCCTATTGGATACTATTGGGCGTTAAAGTGACTTTCTTTGTTTCCAAAATAAGCTTAATTACCTTTTCGATAAAGTTATAAAAATCACTAACTAACTGTTTTTATTTGCATTGTTGTATTTTTCGTATGTTTTGAGTGGTTTAATGTCACAAATGATACTGCTTTGTTAATTGTTATGAGTATTTAGAGGTAGTCAGACGGTTTTAAATGTCTAGAATATATTTCACAAGAGTGATTATTGAAATGAATTCTTGGTAATAAAAATATTACTAACAGCAAAAAAACAATAACTATTAGTGAACAATATCATGTTAAATTTGATTATCTCTACAATACCGATTGTCCTTTTAATTTGGATGATGACCAAGAAAAATGCATTACCATCCCATTTTGCACTGCCTATCACTGCATTACTGGTCGGAATATTTCAACTGTTTTACTTTGGCGCAAACCTGACGGACCTTAGCGCGAACATCATTGCTGGTAGCCTTTCGGCTATCACTCCAATCTCAATTATCGCAGGGGCTATTTTACTAAACAGAACGATTGCACTGTCAGGGGCGGAGACCGTTATTCGCCACTGGCTAGAGAGCATCAGCCGTAACCAAATCGCGCAACTGATGATTATTGGCTGGGCATTTGCCTTCATGATCGAAGGGGCATCCGGTTTTGGAACCCCTGCGGCCATTGCGGCGCCTATCCTTGTCGGTTTAGGTTTTCCTCCACTAAGAGTGGCAATGCTAGCACTTATCATGAACTCGGTTCCGGTTTCGTTTGGTGCGGTAGGAACTCCGACATGGTTTGGTTTCGGTGGCCTGAATTTAGATGAAGCATCACTGCTCACTATTGGTCAATATTCTGCGTTTCTACATACCGTGGCTGCGACCGTTATTCCTGTGATAGCTCTGAGCTTTGTCGTCGATTGGCGTGCGATTGCTAGGAACTTTATCTTTGTCCAATTGAGTATTTTTTCATGCACAGTGCCATATTTGCTGTTCGCTCAGTGGAACTATGAATTCCCAGCATTAGTCGGTGGAGCCATTGGTCTATCTATCTCAATTTTGCTTGCTCGATTCAATATAGGGATGGAAAAGCAGGACGCGAGTGATGAAGCGCCTGCCAAAAAGATTCCATTTGCTCAAGTTATCAAAGCCATGAGCCCGACATTATTGCTGATTGCTATCTTGATTGTGACTCGAATTCAGCAGCTAGGAATCAAAGCCTTGCTGGTGGATGCCACACCAATGCTGCATTTCAACCTAGGTTGGTTTGGCGAGTTCAGTGTAAGCCATGCGTTGATCATTAAGTTTGCCCATATTCTCGGAACCGACACCAGTTGGGCATATAAAACGCTATATGTCCCTGCTCTAATCCCATTCTTTCTTGTGGTGATGATTTCAGCTGTCATTTTTGGCATGTCGAAATCACAGATGAAGCAAGTGTTTACCGAAACTGGTAGCCGAATCAAAGTGCCATTTATCGCGCTTGTTGGAGCATTGATTATGGTTAAGTTCATGATGATGGGGGGCGAAAACTCTCCGATTATGACAACAGGTCGTGCGTTCTCTGATCTTATGGGCACAAACTGGCAATTCTTTGCTTCATACCTTGGTGCTTTAGGGGCTTTCTTCTCTGGGTCTGCAACGGTATCTAACCTGACTTTCGGGGGCATTCAACAGAGTATTGCGCAAAACGTGGGCTTATCGGAACACCTGATTTTAGCGTTGCAATCGGTCGGTGGCTCAATGGGTAACATGGTCTGCATTAATAACATTATTGCGGTATCAACCATCTTGGGTATTTCCAATAAAGAAGGTTACATCATCAAGCGGACTGTCGTTCCTATGATTTTATACGGCGTAATCGTGGCTGTGGTGAGCTTAGCAATCTAAACCAATTTGGCTCACCCACCTGTAGTAGGGGCTTTGGAAACAGAGCGCGAGGGTGAGCTTACTTCTATATTTGTTAAAGAAACAATTTGCTAAAGAAACAATTTATTAAAGCAATAATTTATTAAAGAAAAAATCTATTAAGAAAATGGATCTTTTAACTGGAGCAATACTATGAAGGTTAACTTTTTTGTTACTTGTCTTTGTGACACGGTAAAAGCAGATGTCGCGAAAAAAACAGTCCTTTTACTTGAAGATCTTGGCTGTGAAATTATTTTTCCAAAGCAACAGAGCTGCTGTGGTCAACCTTCTATCAATAGTGGTTACATTGATCAGAGCAAGCCGGGAATGAAGAACTTAATTACGGCATTTGAAAGTAATGACTATCCAATTGTGACTCCAGCGGGCTCTTGCGCGGCATCGATAAAAAAATACCCTGAGTACTTGGCTGATGAGCCAGAGTGGGCAGAAAGAGCGCAAAAAGTAGCGGATCGTTTTTTTGAATTAACACAATTTATTGTTAACCACCTTGGTGTGACGAACGTTGGTGCTCGCTTGAAAGGGCGTGGTGTCTATCATCCATCATGCAGCCTTATCCGTAAATTAGGGGTAAGGGAAGAGCCACTTAAGCTTTTGGCAAATGTGGAAGGCTTGGAGATGGTCCCAATTAAAAACCAAGAGACATGCTGTGGATTTGGCGGAACATTTTCGGTCAAGATGTCTGAAATTTCAGGTGAAATGGTAAAAGAGAAAGTCCAGCATATTAGTGCCGTAGAGCCTGAATATCTTATCGGGGCGGACATTAGTTGTTTGATCAATATTGGTGGCCGTATGACTCGTGAAGGGCAGCCAATTAAAGTAATGCACATTGTCGATGTTCTGTTAAGCCGATAGGAGTTAAGAACCATGTCTATGAAAACCAGTGACGTTAAGTTCAAGCAACGAATTGACGTACAGATGAAAGATGACTTCATGCGTAAATCTGTCGCGAATGCGCAAGAACGTATGTTTACTAATCGCCAAATTGCCGCAGATAAACTTGGTAATTGGGATCAATGGCGTGAGATGGGGATGGACGTCCGTAATCATGTGCTTGAAAATTTAGATTACTATTTGCATCAGCTCAGTGAAAAGGTGCTCGATAATGGTGGGCATGTCCATTTTGCGAAGACAGCGCAAGAAGCGACGGATTACATTGAACAGATCATCAAAGATAAAAACGCTCAAAAAGTCGTGAAATCAAAATCGATGGTGACTGAAGAGATCGGCTTGAATCAGATGATCGAACGTAATAACTGCGAAGTGATCGAGACGGATTTAGGCGAATATATTTTGCAAGTGGATGATTGCGATCCACCTTCACACATTGTGGTGCCAGCGCTGCATAAAAACAGAACTCAAATTAAAGATATCTTCAAAGACAAATTGAATTATCAAGGCAGTAATGATCCTGAAGAGATGACGCGCTTTGTTCGCGACCATATTCGTCACGATTTCTTAGAAGCGGATATTGGCATTACGGGTTGTAACTTTGCGGTCGCAGAGTCAGGCACTGTCGCCTTGGTGACCAATGAAGGCAATGCTCGCTTAGCGACGAGTTTGCCGAAAACCCATATTGCCGTGATGGGCATGGAGCGAATTGTTCCAACATTTGAAGAGTTAGATATTGTTATCAGCTTACTGTGCCGTAGTGCGGTTGGTATCCCTTTGACGGGGTATGTGACTGCACTTACAGGGCCAAGAGAAGATGAGCAGTGCGATGGGCCAGAAGAGTTTCATCTGGTGATTGTCGATAACGGTCGCTCGGATATTTTAGGTTCTGAGTTTAAAGATATTCTACGCTGCGTTCGATGTGCGGCGTGTGTGAATACGTGCCCTGCCTATCGCCATATTGGTGGTCAATCTTATGGTTCGATCTATTCAGGCCCAATTGGAGCGGTGTTGTCTCCTCTGCTGGGTGGATACGATGATTTCAAAGATCTTCCTTACGCATGTAGCTTGTGTAAAGCCTGTCATGACGTGTGTCCGGTAAAAATTCCGCTTTCCGATCTGCTGATGAAGCACCGTGAAAAAATGGCGGAGCAGGGCATCACACCATTAAGTGAACGAGCGGTAGTTCGTGGATTCAATATACTAAATGCTACCCCGATGTTGTGGAATACCGGGGTGAAAATTGGTGCCTCAGTGGCTGGTAAAATTATCAAAAACGGAAAAATGCCGCTGAACGTTGGTGCTATTGGTAAGTGGGCACAAACCCGTGATCTACCAGAGCCGGATGGACAATCATTCCGAAGCTGGTTTGAAACAAGAAATAAGAAGTAGGAGCGGTGGTTATGTCATGTGATAAAACAGTAGATAGAGAACAACGCCTCCATAATCGAGAGTCGTTTTTAAACAATATTGCGAGCAAACTTGGTCGGGATAAGCCATTAGAGCAGGTCGAACGTCCAGAGTTAAAACATACTTGTCACAAAGAAGTGATGGCAACGTTAAGTCAAGATGAGCTGAAAACAGAATTACTGCATTACACTCAAACGGCTCTTGGTGCAAAAGCCATCGTAACAACGGCATCGCAACTAGAAGCGACTCTAAAAGAGGTCTGTTTGTCGTACTGCGAAGATGATCAAGGTGAACCAGTCGAAGGCGACACACTTTTTTCTGCATCTGAGCGTTTATTAGCGTTGATTTCACCTCAAGCGCTGGCGACAGATCGCCATCATGTTCATGTTTGGGACCAAAGCGCAGGCTATGATGCCAACATTTTGATTGCTGAACGCGCGAAAGTAGGGGTGGTGTTTGCTGAACAAGCGCTTGCTGAGTCTGGAACGATGGTGTTGTACAGCCATCCAGCGCAAGGCCGTGCGATAAGCTTGTTACCTGAAGCCTCGGTTTTTGTCGTACCGAAAAGTACGCTGGTGGCGCGGCTAACTCAAGCGACCGATGTGTTGCACGAAAAAGCCAAGCGTGGCGAACGTTTACCGTCATGCGTCAATTTTATCTCAGGGCCAAGCTCAACGGCAGATATTGAATTGATCAAAGTGGTTGGGGTGCATGGGCCAATTTACGCCACTTATATCGTCATTGATGACATGTAATCGAATGGTCTGGCTCATGATTGCTTATTTGTAAGATGATCGATCCATTCGATGAGTAAGAATTTACCTTTCGGGAGCAGGGTAAGTGGGCACATTCACTAGAAAGAGAGAAGTGAATGTGCCCTTTTTATTTGCTGAGACAAACGTTTCGTAACTTTTCGTGAAGTCAGAGTAAATCTTATGAGGGGCATGCGTCGTTTAAAATGAGAGAAATGTATATACTCAATTTATCATTACAAAAGCTAGAGATACGTAAATGCCACAGATAGATGACCTTGTTTTGTTTACTCAAGTTGTTGAATTTGGTTCATTTAGCAAGGTTGCTGAAGCGAACAACATTACAAAATCAATGGTAAGTAAGCGGGTGAGTAAATTAGAGGCAGATTTAGGTACTCAACTTTTGTATCGCACTACAAGAAAACTTACATTAACAGAGGCGGGAGAGGTTCTCTATTATCGAGCGAAAGACATTAACTCCGCAGCGAAAGCGGCTTTTGATGCGATAACTGGGTATAACGAAAACTTATCTGGTCACATTCGGATGTCTGTCCCTACGATATCGGGTGAGTTATTGCTGGCGAAAGCAATTTCAGACTTTTGTCAGGAGCATCCTGGGCTAACTGTTGATATGTCGATGGACAATAATTTTGTCGATTTGGTGGCGGATAATTATGATCTCGTCATTCGAACGGGGTACTTGGAAGATTCCAGCTTGATTGCCCGCTACATTTTTAATTCACATTGGATAATCTGTGCGTCTCCTGAATATTTACAAGAGCATGGCATCCCTGAAACACCCAAAGATTTACGCCATCATAACTGTATTGGTTACACTCATGAAAGCAGCGGAACATTTGATTGGCAATTCAAAAATAATAGCGATGTATACACATTAAAAGTGACGGGTAATTTCTCGTCTGATAACTCTGCGGCATTAAGGCAGTGCGCCCTTGCCAATAATGGGGTGGCGTACCTTCCAACCTGTTTGGTGTATGACGATATTCAGCAAGGAAAGTTGGTTGAAATATTAAAACCATACAGCAATAAAGTGGTCGGTATTTATGCGGTATACCCTTATACAAAAAAACCAGCTAAACGTATTCAGGCGCTCATTGAACACATTCGTCAGCGCTATATCGATATACAAGAGTGCTTTTAATCGATAAGTAACGACAAATACAGTGAATCATCACTCATCAACTATTGCCAAGTGATTAAACTCTAAAAGCCACACTATCTATTAACGCTTTAAATAAAGATTGAGCCGCAGGACCTGTCTTTGCACCTTTAGGGAGAGTGAGGTGTAAAGGGACTTGGTAGCGTTGTGCATTTTCTACATTGAGAATGACAACACTGTCATCGTTTTTGGATTTAATCACATGCTCAGGTAGGCGACAAAACCCTACGCCTTGTTGTACGGCTTGCCAAGCGTGATCGAAATTGTCTACGGTAATTCTCTGGCGTGCTTTTAACCATCCAACATCTTGCGCAGTATCTTCCCCTAAATCCCTTACAACAATTTGGCACGTGGTTGTGAAATCATTTAAGTTAAGCAGCTCCTTTTGGGCTAACGGGTGATGTTTTTCTATTACAGGCAGCATGGTAGCGATTCCAAAAGCTTCAGATGAATAGTTAGTGATAGGCAGAGTAATGATCGCAATGTCGGCTTGTTGAGTCACCACCATCTCTGTTGTTTTGGATAGCGATGTTTCGACGACTTGAATAGAAGTACTGCTATTTTGTTCAAGGTAGCGCGAGAGCGGTTCATAAAGCCATTGCCGATCGCATAGGTGATCAATCGCAATGGTGATCTCCGATTCAATGCCCTGAGCCAATTGAGTGCTGATCTCTTCTAGCTCTCGTGCTTGCTCAAGCATTGAACCAGCCCGACGTAATAAAGACTTTCCACTATCCGTGAGCACGGCTTTTCGTCCTACGATTTGAACGAGGGATACCCCAAGCTGATCCTCAAGTTTACGTAATGCATAAATCAGGGTGGTGTGGCTTTTATTGAGTTGTGCCGCCGCAGCTTGAATGCTTCCAGCACGGTCAATCTCATATAAGGTTAGCCACTGATCTAAGGTCGTTTTTAATCTCATTGGTCTAATTTTTCTACAGTAATGTACGGTTTTATGAACTTTAATGTTTAATTTATACAGGTATTATTATTGCACACCGAGTCAATCAACGGATGAAAAATATTCTGATTGGGCGGTTTTGTTCAGTATTGATATTAAATTTGGAGACACATGATGAATAAATTACTACAAGTTGATTTTGATTACTCAGGCCCATTTGGTGAAGAGATGGCGACAATGCTAGTCGGGCTTGCTGAATCCATCAACCATGAACCAGGAATGATTTGGAAAATCTGGACTGAAAGTGAAGTGCTACAATTAGGCGGCGGTATCTACCTGTTTGAAGATGAAGCAAGCGCAAAAAATTATTTGGAAATGCACAGTGCTCGTTTAGGCGAAATGGGTATCACCAATATCGTTGGTAAAACTTTCGACGTAAACGAAACGCTTTCCTTGATCAATAAAGGCCCAATTAGCGCGCGTTCATAAATGTGCTGGTTGAGGTAAAAAGGTTGATGTGAGGAAGAGGAGTAACAGATGAATAATAAAATGTTTTTAACAGTGCACGGTGCTATCTATACTGTATTTGCAATCGCACTGTTCGTGGTCCCTAGCATAATGTGGCCAATGTATGGCTTGGAAATTAATGATCAATACGCCTATTTTCTTTCCCAACATACGTCGATATTTCTGGGTGGGATTGGTGCAATAAGTCTATTACTACGAGATATTGAAGTCGGAAAATTGGCGAGGAATCTGTTTCTTGCTCTGACTATTCTCAACCTGTTAGGCGTTGCGATTACTTTGTACGCTGGCATTATCGGCATTTTCACCGGTTTTGGTTGGAGTGATCCAGCATTTTTTAGTCTGTTATCGCTATTTAGCTATCTCCAATTTAAAAAGCAGTAATGAAGAGTAGGCACCTAGAATGCAAAAGAGGGTGAGAGTAGATGATACTCTCACCCTCTTTTTGTATGTGTCATATACAAAGAGAACTGTTTCTGCTTTTAAATATGACAGATACAAAAAAGGCCGCTCAATGAGCGACCTTTTGAAATTCTTTACTTAAAGTAAGAATTACTCAGCAACAACGTTTGCTGCTTGAAGACCTTTAGGGCCTTGCTCTACTTCAAAAGACACTTTTTGGCCTTCAGCAAGAGTTTTGAAACCTTCAGAAGCGATTGCACGGAAGTGTACGAATACGTCAGCGCCGCCGTTGTCTTGAGTTAGGAAACCGAAACCTTTAGTTTCGTTGAACCATTTTACGCTACCAGTTGTTTTAGACATATTATGTCCCTTATATAAATTCGTTGAGGAAAAAAATCGCCAATGCGATTTGCTGAGATTCGAATTATCGATGTTACGATGAAGCCAAGGGAAACTCTTAAAACACAAACGGTTACGCAAATGAATCTAGGTCTTTCTTTACTTACTTGTTTCATTAATAACTCTGAACTACAGAGTGAGCGCTATCATATAGAGTTTTCGAACCGTGTAAAGCTTTTTGGTAAGTTTTTTCAAAAGATACGCAGTAAAAAAGCGAATAAATCAGTGACTCTTTGTATTTGCTCAGTTTATAAAATTAAGGGTTGAACAAATTCGTCTAAAAATATTCAACCCATTTCAATCGACTAGCGGACTTGTGCGGCAATCACTGAAATTTCGACCAGCAGTTCTTCTCTTGCCATACTCGCTTCTACACAAGCACGAGCAGGAGCATGACCTTCTGGTACCCAAGCATCCCATACTGCGTTCATCTCAGCAAAGTCAGCCATTGTTTTCACATAGATAGTGGCAGAAAGCATACTTTCACGGTTTGAACCGTAGTTCGTTAGCAATTCATCCACTTTGTCCAACATGGTTTGAGTTTGCTCTGTAATGTCTTTTGTTGAGTCTTTCGCTACTTGCCCACAAAGGTAGATTACTCCGTTATGCACAACGGCACGGCTCATACGCTGTTTGGTTTCGTTTCTTTCAATTTTTGTATTTAGTTTTGACATCATTTATTCCTATGCATAGCGTTTGAATTGAACGTAGATGAATGGCACAAGCTTTCAATTCCACTTAATCGGCGCAATCATCCCTGTTTACTATGGGAGATTCAAGTGGCTTAAAATCAAATTGATTCCTTTGTGATAATAAGTTGTTTGAGTGAGCTTTTCGCCATAGCATGTTGTGATAACTGGGTACTTAGATCGTAGAGGAAAGGATGAGCATAATTTTAGAGTGCATACGAGCGGTTGGTCGAGGTGAGCGAGGGAGAAAACCTCTCTCATTTGAGCAAGCGTATCAAGTCATGGATGAATACCTTGATGGCCAAGTGGGCGATGACCAAATGGCGATGCTCCTTATGCTGATTAGAGTGCAGAATGAGACCAATGCTGAAATTGCTGGTTTTGTTAAAGCGTTTCAATCAAGAGTGCCAAACATGGGTGTCGATATTGATTGGCCATGCTATGCCGGTAAGCGTAATGATAAAAGCAGTGCGAAACCTTGGCATCTGTTGGCTGCTAATATCCTTGCTCATAATGGCTTCAGGGTCTTAATGCATGGTTATATGGATAAACCGAGTGGGCGTGAACACGCTGAGAGCTATCTACATTTGTTTAATATTGTCCCTGCTGAATCGGTCGAACAAGCACAAGAGCATCTGAGCCAATCCAATATTGCTTACTTACCTTTAGACAGTTTTGCTCCACAAGCGAAAACAATGTTAGGTTGGAAAAACCGCTATGGCCTACGTACGCCAATTAACACAGTCGTAAGAGCACTGAACCCTGGCGGGGGGCGTTTGGGGCTTCGTGGTAGCTTTCATCCCGGTTTTCAACAGCTTCATGCAGAAGTTGAGCATGTGATTGGGATTAAGTCACACTCAGTTATCTCTTTTAAAGGTCAGTCCGGTGAATCTGAATATAACCCTAAAGTGAGTCAAACGGTGTGGATGAGCACGCCTGAAGGTGTTGAATCGTACTACTGGCCAGAAATGATGTCAGAGGATATCCCACTGCCGTCTTCATGCATTTTAGGGACGCCTGACAGCGAGTTGGTATTAATGGCGAATGCCGTGGTTGATACGATGAGTGCGGTTTTGTTTGCAGATCTGCACGATAGAGAATTGGCCTATAAACAGGCTCTTGAATATTGGCAGTCATATTGCCAATCAAACGGATAAGACTTTGAGCTGATCATCCACATTGCACTTATTTTTAAGTTAATAAGTAAGTGCAATGTGCCTACCTACTTTACTCGCATAAGTTGGTGGTGTTGATCGCCAAATTGGAAGGAATTCACCTGCGATATTGCCATTTTTTCTACTTGTTCTAACATTTCGACAGAATAATTACGCTGTTTCATCCACTGTAGAGATTCACTAAAACTATCTTCATTAATAATGAATGACTGATCTTTAAATGTACTTTCAGTAATACGGATAACCCAGATCCTAGATTGAAAGTCTAAAGCGTCCATAATGTGGTGAGATATCCCTTGGTAGAGCTTAGTGAAATAGTGTTTCATGGTATTAGTCAACTTTCTTAGTTTCGTCGTGGAAGGCGTCACATTGTTCATTCAAACGTTTGTCACCATACTTACTCTTATTGGCAAATACAATTAATGCACCAATGCCATTGAGCATGAGTGACACCAGTTAGCCGTTTACAAACAAATGGAGAAGACTATGCCGAAAGTGCTATATAAGCGGGCGTTTATCATTGCTTTGGTGGTAGGCAGCATTTTGAATGTAATCAATCAGTATGATGCAATTTGGGGACTAGAGGTTTTTAGTTGGACCAAAGCGCTGCTAACTTACTGTGTCCCCTTTATTGTTTCACTCGTGAGCGCAGTGTTCACCATGCGAGATGTAGAAAAAACACGATGAGAAAAAAATAAATTTCTCTATTAACCCTCCCCAAGCCCTTTTATTTCAACGTTCTTGCTAGTGATAGGTTTTGCCTATTAATAAAATTGTTGTAATCCATTTAGTAAAATCAAGAAATTAGACAACAATTACTCTATAGGCAGCATAATGTGGCTGTATAAGGAGATAGATATGGAATCATTGAGAGTTCGAGATTATATGACTCAGCGCGCGGTAACATTCACCGTTGATATGCCTTTAAGTGCCGCTTTAGACAAAGTCATGAAAACGGACCATTTAGGCGGCCCTGTTATTAATGATGCCGAAGAGGTCATCGGTTTCTTATCCGAGCAAGATTTACTCGATAAATTGGTGAAGGTGAGCTATTTCTGTCAAGACACGCATATTGTTGGTGACTGTATGCATGCAGAGGTTTTGTCTGTGAGCCCTGATATGACTATTATCGATTTAGCGGGGATGATGAAAGTAGGAAAGCCGAAAGTGTACCCAGTGATTGATAATAAAAAACTGGTTGGCATTATTACTCGTCGTGATGTTCTAAGAGCGATAGGTAAAAATCTCGAAGAGTGTTTCAAGCACCCAGTGTGATGGATTTATTCTGTAGAGAAATAGAGAAATAGAGAAATAGAGAAATAAGCAAGGGGCGCCAAGAGCGCCTTTTGTTGTTCAAGCGATATAATGATAGTGATAAAAACGATGATGACGGAGAGTCAATGACCACACAGAACGCTAAGTTTGTTGAAGGCTCAACAATGAAACACATTCTAGTAATGACAGGGTCAGGCTCTATCGGCTTGATGGCGCTGTTCGTGGTTGATCTATTAGATATGCTGTTCATTAGTATGTTGGGACAAGTGGAGTTAGCGGCTGCGGTTGGTTTTGCTGGAACATTGACCTTTTTTACCACCTCCGTTTCAATCGGGACTTCAATTGCGATGGGGGCGTTGGTTTCAAAGTCCATCGGAGCAAAACAGGCACAGACCGCTAGGCAATTAAGCGTCAGCATATTGATTACTGCATTTTTTATTAGTGTCTTAGTGACAAGTGTGATGTTCACTTATATACCTGAGCTGTTGTCTGCAATAGGCGCAAAAGGTCTTGCGGCAGAAAGAGCAGAAGCGTATTTGCGTATTTTATTACCAAGCAGTCCTTTTATTGCATTAGCGATGGCGGCAGGAGCAGGGCTAAGAGCGGCAGGCGATGCCAAGCGTTCAATGTGGGCGACGCTGTCTGGCGGTATTGTTAATGCGATCCTTGACCCCATTTTTATTTTTGGTTTTGGTTGGAACGTTGAAGGTGCAGCATTGGCATCTGTATTTGCAAGAGCAACGGTTCTCTTCTTTTCCCTATACCCTCTTATTCGTGTTCATAACTTAGTCGCGGTTCCCAATTTCTCAGCATGGCAACTGCATATCAGGAATATTCTGGCCATCGCATTGCCCGCCATTCTGACTAATACCGCGACACCTATTGGTAATGCCATAGTGACCTCAGCCATCGCGCAATTTGGAGAAGACTTTGTGGCTGGCTACGCGGTTGTCGGGCGTCTGACTCCTGTCTGCTTTGCGGTGATATTTGCACTGTCTGGTGCTGTTGGACCGATCATTGGTCAAAACTTTGGTGCCAATAAAATCACGCGAGTGAAGGAAACGTTGAGTAACTCTTTGGTGGTGACCACTGTTTATACGATGGTGGTTTGTAGCGTTCTTTATTTGGTGCAAGATTTCATTGTGGCAGCGTTTAGTTTGCAAGGGGATGCCGCTGTCATGTTAAAGGCCTTTTGTACATACGTTGCGATCACTTTTGTGTTTAATGGGGCACTGTTTGTTGCGAATACGTCATTCAATAATTTGGGCAAACCCATCTATTCAACGGTTTTAAATCTGGGGAAAGCGACATTAGGCACGCTACCATTTGTTACCCTTGGAGCATATTGGCACGGGGCCCTTGGTGTACTATATGGTCAAGCGATAGGTAATATTCTATTTGGCTTAATTGCGATATGGGCTTTGCGTCATCACATTGCTGAAATAATGAAAAACAGTGACGTTCCTGATGAAGACGATGATGATCCCGCCATCATTTGTATCAATACACAGCCATTTTGTTCACATGATGCCATTTTGATTGATGAAGTTGCGATTGATGAAGATGAAATCGAAAAAACGAATGTAGCACGATAGTTTTTCTTGACCTTGGAGCTAACTCCAAGGTGTATGATTTATTCATACTTTAATAAGGATAACTATATGTGTACTAAACATGATGCGTGCTGTTCAAGCAAAACAGGTGTTAATCCCCCTAGCAAGGGAAGTTGTTCAAGCCCAACCATTACGACGATTTCTGCTGAAGGCACGGCACAAACGGCAGGTTGCTGTGAAACAGAAAGTGGTGGTTCAAGTTGCTGTGGTACAGACCCCGCGGAAGAGGACAGTCAGCCCTTAACATCAAATAGTCACTACTCTCAAAGCTGGAAAGTTTCAGGGATGGATTGCCCATCTTGTGCTCGAAAGATTGAAACGGCGATTCAGAACGTTGAAGGTGTCGTTAACGCTAAAGTCTTATTTGCCACAGAAAAACTGGTCGTCAACTTTGATGATCCATCGCTTGCCGAACATATCGAAAAAGTGGCGAAAAAAACGGGCTTTCCTCTGCGGTCAACAACCGCTCCCAGTTCCGAACCTCAAACTTCTGGTTGGCAGTCTGTATTAAAGGCCAATGCTCAAATTATTGCGATAGCCTCAGCGATGGCAATAGGTGCTTTGATCAAACCTATTGCTCCAGAATTTAGCCAGTGGGTCTTTATCCTTACCTGCTTACTCGGCTTGTTCCCCGTAACAAAGAAAGCGATCACTTTAGCCAAGTCAGGCACGCCATTTGCGATTGAAACCTTAATGAGTGTCGCAGCGCTTGGGGCTTTGTACCTTGGTGAAACCGTTGAAGCAGCAATGGTACTGCTACTATTCCTTATCGGAGAACGACTTGAAGCCTTTGCCGCTTCGAGGGCGCGTAGTGGTGTACAAGCATTAATGGCATTAGTACCAGAGTCGGCAGTGAAAATTGTTAACGGTGAGCGAGTTGAAGTCTCAGCTAGTGAACTAACACCAGGTGATGTCATCGAAGTCTCTCCAGGTTCGCGTTTACCCGCAGATGGTCAGTTACAAGACAGTAACGCCAGCTTTGATGAGAGTGCATTAACAGGTGAGTCGATCCCTGTTGAGCGTTTTAAAGGCGAAGGTGTGATGGCAGGTGCCGTAGTAGTCGATAAAGTGGTGCGCTTTTCTATCACTTCTAAGCAGGGCGAAAACGCGATAGATCGAATTCTGCACCTAATAGAAGAGGCGGAATCTCGTAAAGCACCTCTTGAGCGATTTTTAGATAAGTTCAGTCGTTGGTATACGCCACTCATGATGTTGGTCTCACTGCTGGTTATCATTACGCCGCCACTATTGTTTGCTCAACCTTGGGAAACTTGGGTTTATCGCGGTTTAGCATTGTTATTAATTGCATGTCCTTGTGCACTAGTGATTTCAACACCAGCGGCGATTACTTCAGGGCTAGCGGCAGGGGCGAGACGAGGTGCTTTAATTAAAGGTGGCGCGGCGCTGGAACAGCTAGGAAAAATTGAAACGATTGCTTTCGATAAAACCGGTACTTTAACGAAAGGCAAACCAGAAGTAACCGATGTGATCACTCTGAATGGGTGGCAAGAAGAGGCTTTTTTACGGGTGGTTTCGGCAATTGAAGTCGGTTCAAGTCACCCGCTTGCAATCTCTCTAGTTAGAAAAGCGGAGAGCTTGGGGATTGATATTCCTGAAGCCATCAATAAGCAGGCTTTAGTTGGAAGTGGCGTTCGAGGAGAACTCGATGGGGCGGAATATTATATTTTAGCGCCAACGAAAATGAACGTTGAGCTAGAGAGTGATGTTCTAGATAGGATCCACCAGCTTGAAGAGCAGGGTAAAACCGTTGTTGTCGCCAGTTCAGATACCGCGGCGATTGGTATTATTGCGTGGCAAGATACTCTTCGTGAAGATGCTCATCAAGCTATTGAAGCACTGAAAAAATTGGGTATTAACTCCGTTATGTTGACAGGAGATAATCCGCGTAGTGCTGCAGCCATTAGTCAGAAAATCGGGATTGATTTTAAAGCAAGCCTACTGCCTAAGGATAAAGTGACCTATGTGGATAAGCTATCGGCAGACTCTGTCGTTGGTATGGTCGGTGATGGGATTAATGATGCTCCAGCAATGAAAGCCGCGAGCGTCGGTATTGCGATGGGCGGGGGGACTGATGTCGCGCTGGAAACGGCAGACTCAGCCTTGACTCATAATCGACTGATTGAGCTTGCAGGTATGATTGAGTTATCACGTGCGACACTCAATAATATTCGTCAAAATGTCATTTTGGCGCTGGGCTTAAAGAGCGTATTTCTGGTCACAAGCCTGTTAGGTATAACAGGGTTATGGGTTGCAGTATTGGCAGACAGTGGCGCAACGGCTTTGGTGACACTTAATGCTTTACGTCTTCTTAAATTTAAATCGAAAATAGATGAATAAAATAAAACTACGGTTTTGAACTTACTGAAAGTATAACTCAATCATAGTTATTCAAAGGTGTTGAACTTCTTGGGTTCAACACCTTTTTTATGTTCGACGATAAATGCCTAGGAAAATAAATAGATAAGCAGATAAAAGAGGCTTTTTGTCATATTCAGTGCCTATACTTTGTTCGGTTTAATGTTTTTCTATCTCAAATTTATGCAACCTAGTTTTCTTTGTATGATAAAAGTGTGATGCCAACCGATTTTATGTGAAAGCGCATGTTACATCTTGCTGTTGGTTGTGATGTATATCACTCTTTATTCTTCTAAGGTTGGTTAGAGTTGTTGTGTACCCCAACCAATTTAATACGTGCTTAGCCAGCGAAGCGAAGAACTCGTTAACTAAGCCATAAAGGAGTGACTTATGTCTCAAGCTGTTTTCCACCTAGGTATTACTGAAGCTGATCTAAATGGCGCTACTCTTGCTATCATCCCTGGCGATCCGGCTCGTGTACAAAAGATTGCTGAAGAAATGGAGAACCCAGTTTTCCTAGCTAGCCACCGTGAATATACTCTTTACCGTGCAGAGCTTGATGGCAAGTCTGTTGTTGTATGTTCAACTGGTATCGGTGGTCCTTCAACTTCTATTGCTGTAGAAGAACTAGCACAGCTTGGTGTTCGTACTTTCTTACGTGTTGGTACTACTGGTGCGATTCAATCTCACGTAAACGTAGGTGACATGATCGTTACTACTGGTTCTGTTCGTTTAGACGGTGCAAGCTTGCATTTCGCTCCTATGGAATTCCCAGCTGTGGCTGATTTCGAAATCGCAACTGCAATGAAAGCTGCCGTTGAAGAGTCTGGCGCAGCCGTTCACATGGGTGTAACTGCTTCAAGTGATACTTTCTACCCAGGTCAAGAGCGTTACGATACGTTCTCTGGTCGTGTAGTTAAGCGTTTCCAAGGTTCAATGCAAGAATGGCAAGATATGGGCGTTCTTAACTTTGAAATGGAATCAGCAACATTACTTACAATGTGTGCAAGCTCAGGTCTTAAAGCGGGTTGTGTAGCGGGTGTTATCATTAACCGTACACAAAAAGAAATCCCAGATCACGCAACGTTGAAAGAGACAGAAGCGCGCTCTATTAAAGTCGTTGTAGCAGCGGCTCGTAAAATGCTTTAATTTTCTGTCCTCCGATAGATAAATAAACACGAAAAGAGCAAAGGGAAACCTTTGCTCTTTTTGTATTTTTGGACCAAATGTAAATAACTTTTAAAACAATAACTTACATTGATTATTTTATAAATTTGAACTGCCTCGAAAGTTTATTATAACCACAGGTTATAAGTTAATAGCAATTGGAATATGAATCGCTTGAAGTGATGTGAGTAATTATGCTGATAAGGTGGGTTTATTTTTCTTGTGAGGTTTTCTGATTACTTGTTATTACTGGATTGGTTAATGTTATGGGTTCTTTTTTCTGACTAAAATGTGAGTAGTAATGTGTTTTTTATGTGCTGCTAGAAAATTAAAGGTATGCGAGTCATTTAACTGTTTTTATTGAGTTTTCTGATTAATCATTCTGAAAGAGTCATTTGTGGCTGAAATTAATTCCTGTTAGCTTTTCCCGGCGCAGCTAGGACGGCGTGCGCTATTAAGGATAATAAAGTCACAGGACAGTAAAATGAAAAAAACACTTCTAGCAGTAATCATCCCTTCTCTTTTCGTCGCTGGTGCCGTATCAGCCGCAGAAATCTATAAATCAGATGAGGGCAAAGCTGAATTTTATGGTCAGCTTCGTACAGAACTAAAGAAAAACCCAGATAAAGACATCACTCTTGGTGCCGGTTCATCAAGAGCGGGTGTAAAAGCAGAGTACCAGTTGGTTGAGGGGATTAATGTTTTTGGTAAAGTTGAATTTGGTCTGCAAGGTAAAGGCGACTATACAATGAAAAACCGCCTGCATTATGCGGGTGTGAGTGGCGATTTCGGTAAAATTACCGTAGGTCGTCAGTGGGTTGTATCGGACGACACTTGGGGCGCGGATTACTCGTACTTCTTTGGTGGCACTGGTTTACGCCATGCGACACTTTCAGGTGCCCGTCATGACTCGTTGATTAAGTATAACTATGAAAGCGATAGCTTCTGGGTAGCGGCGAACCACGGTTTAGATCAAGACGATACCAACCAAGAGCTGACAGAACTTTATGCTGGAACATCAGCGGGTGATCTATCTCTACACTTTGGTGGTGGTACCAATACATCAAAAGGTCATGTAGTCGGAGATAACTCAGGTACAGATATCGTTGCTGATTTAAAAAATACTTTCTTCGAAGGTACGGTCGAATACACAATGGGTGATGCGCTTGTCGGTTTCACTTATTACAACGCACAGCTTGAGGATCTTAACTCATCTGGGAAAATTAAGGAGAATGCATTCAGCTTAGGTGGTACATATGCCTTTACAAAGAAAACGAGTGCTTATTCTGGTGTTGAGTATGTAGAGCAAAAAGCTGGCAGCTTAGAAGGCGACGGCAAAAATGCTTACTTAGGCGCGGTACACAAGTTTAATAGCTGGTCACGCATTTATGCAGAAATGGGTTATAGCAAAGGTACAACCACAGGTTACACCAATCAAGGATCTGACGTTTTCGTTGGTCCAACGAAGAATGATGGCGAAAGTCGCTTTGCTATTGGTGCCCGTGTTTACTGGTAAAAACGTTTAAAAGATTATGCCTTTTCTTTTGCCCAACCATGATTGATGGTTGGGCTTTTTTCTGTGACTTGCTTTTGTGACTGGCTATTGTGACCAGGCTTTGTGATTAGCTATTGTGACGCGTTACTGCAAATCATCGTATCCGCCAGCTTCTTTAAACCAAGCGGTCAGATAATGTTTTAAGTTTTTAAGTTCATCAGGGCCGATCAGCGCAAGTCCTAAATCTTCTGCACGAGTGATATCGTTATGGCGTAAAGGGCGGAAACTGACAAGCATTGCACGAGCTTGCAGGCCGCCGAGGAGATCGCGTAATGATTCAAGTTTGTAGAGGGTGTCATCCCCATCATCTCGCATGCCCTTGGTTTTACACTCGATAATATGCAGTTTGTTATTGACCACTGAGGCAACGTCTAATTCATTGCGAACTTCGCGCTCACCAAGGTTGCGATAAACTTGAACATTTAACGAACGGTCTTGGATTGTAGGCATTTCATCTTGGATCTGTTTCACCGTGCTATGAACTAGAGTTTCTAGCCATTCACCATTTGAGAAACGACGCGCATCCTCATTGGCAAAGGTAAGAATACCATTTTCATAGGTCGCGATATTGGCATCCACTAAGTCAGTCAGAAGCATGTTGAGCTCACGATAGCCTTGTTGCTTTTCCGATAGTGGCACATCAAGCTTCTGTTCTTTACGACAGGTTGTCGCTAAATAATTAAGCGTCGCTAATCCTGGGCCTAGCTCTAACGCATTTCCCGCCCAACGTTCACCAAGTTCGTAAAGTTTTTGATCAAGCTGCGGAGGCAGTTCGTGAGAGTTAAATTCACCACGAGCACCGAAAACAGTCAGGTAGTCATCAATGGTGATTCTATCTTGAACTTGTGCTTCTTCTTTTCCATCAGGGTAGAGCCAGCATAGCTTGTCGCTGTTTGGTTCAACAACAAAAATCGGCCAGTGATAAGAACGGAAAACTTCATAGACAGAAAGCAGGCGATGGCGTAGGCCACAACTCGCGTTGAGTTTCACTTCTCCGCCACGGGCTTTTAGATTTTGAGCCAGTGTTTGAATTGAGGCTTTAATGGCAGATGTATCGACTGCGGTCGGTATCTCAAAAAATTCAGAAGTGATCGAACGTTTCTCTAGAACGGCGTTTAGTCGATCATAGATATGTCTTTGATCATCATCTCCAATGAACACAATGTGAGTACTGATCGTTCGGTTATCAAGAAGCGGAGTGAGCAAGCGAATAGGGTCTTGATCGATGATGCCAACATGGACAGCCATAGGTATTCCTTAATGTCATATGGCCTGCCTAGAGTGAGGTATCAAAAGAAATTCGCAAGCCTTAGTAGACATATAATGCCGCAGCGTAAAAAAAACAAGGGCGACTTCATAGAAAAGTCGCCCTTAGTCAATAATTTACAGAACCTTTACAGACTTTATGTTTTTAATCGAACAATTGGCTCATACCAGTTACATTGAGCCCATTGTCGATTGATTCTCTATTACAACTTAAAGCGGTGTACTAATTCACCTTGCTGGTGGGCAAGTCCTGCTAAATTTTCACTGGCTTGTGCGATAGATGACATCGCTTGGTAGCTGGCATCGGCGATGTGATTAATATCTTCAATGTTTCTTGCAATGTCAGATGTCGTCTCATTTTGCTCTACCGCCGCTTGTGAGATATGAGTACTCATTTGGCTAATTTCCATAATCAGAGCTTGGATCTCTTCCATCGCACTATTAGCATTTGAAGCCTGTTCGACAGACATATCCATATCGTTCATACAGCCTTCAATCACCTTACCAGCAGATTTTGACGATGACTGAAGATTGCTGATCATCGTTTCAATCTCAGACGTAGATTCCGTTGTACGTTGCGCAAGTACCCGAACCTCATCCGCAACAACTGCAAAACCGCGTCCTTGTTCGCCCGCTCGAGCGGCTTCAATCGCGGCATTTAGAGCCAGAAGGTTGGTCTGTTCTGCAATGTTACGGATCACATCCAAAATAGAGCCAATTTGACTGCTCATTTTTTGCAATTCGCCAACAGCTTCTACAGACTCATTAAGGCGAGATTCTAATTGGTTAATAGTGGTGATGTTGTCGTTCATGATTTGACGGCCAGATTCAGATGCCGTTTCAACTTGTTGAACCATCTGTAAAGAGCTTTGCGCACTGCTCGCCACTTCTTGTACCGAGTGCGCCATTTCTGTCATCGCAGTGGCAACATTCGCTGTCTGTTCTCGCTGGTTGTTGAGCTGTTGCTGGGCATTCGTCGATGTTGTTTGGTTGGTTCCTGCCGTGTCGGTGAGGTTATCAGAGGCATCATTAAGCTTAACCAGAATATCGTGCAGGCTATCAGCAAGAGTATTAATGTGGCCGCTGACACGACTAAACTCTAGGCTGAATTTACCATCAATACGTTTGGTCATGTCACCTTCAGTGAGGCATTCCAGTACACTTAAAATGCTATTCAATGGAGTGCGAACGCTATGTGAAATATGGTAGCCAATAGCCGCAGCAAAGATGGTAACCAGAACACCAATACTGATGGCCTTTATTACACCTTGGTTATAAACGTCGCCTGCTTCAGCTAATGATGAATTCAGTTTTTCTGAAGCCGTGACATTGAATGAATCTAAAATCAGCATGGCATTATCAATTTCAGCCGCGAGATTAGCGATATTTTCATAAAGAGCCTGCTTTGCAAGAAGGTAGTTATTGTGCTGATCAAGCACCCCACCTTTTTGGCCGACATCGCGTGTGAACTGCTTTACCGATTCATCAAAGGCATCTTTAAGTGATGGAAGCTGCGCGGTTAAACCACGGTATGCGTAATTAAGGTGAGTCACTGCTTTTTTGTTTTTCGTTACCGCCTTTTGAACAAATGCAGTATCTGAACTTGCTAAAGCATCTGAGGTGATCACTTCTGCATCTTTCAATTTAATGAAATAGCTCTTCGCCATCACTTTCACTGAGATGCTGGTTTGGTCGCTCACATACTCTTTCATACCGACACTCAGTTCTGAATGTAGACGCTGGAAGTTGCGCGAAGATTTTTGCACTTTTTCTTGAGCAGAGAACATCGATTCATAATTGTTCATAGCATCAGCGGCTTCAGCGAAGTAGCGCAATTCCATTTCTCGTAATTGCGTGATTCGCTCTGTTAATGAAGGGTCTTTGTTACTTGCGGCCTCTAATTGGGAGAGAACTTGAGAGAATTGATCTTTTGCCGTAGCGAACTCACCGCGAATGACGGTCATACGCTCATCACTTTGAGTCGTTAAGAAATCCTTAAAAGATTTATCTGCAGAAAGTAACTGCACACTGGTTTGATTAGATAACGAAACTAAGGGTAATGCTGTTTTCGATACAGTTTGAAAATTGGAATGAATCTGACTCATGCCATCCATCATTATCGCAATAGTAATGGCTAACATGAGGATTATCAGTGCAAAACCAGCGTACATTCGCTTTATCACTGAGCCTTTCATAAAACTCTCCCTAGAAATACAAAAAATAAAAAGACCAACAGTCTTCAAAATAACAAAATTGTTAGCATTGTATTGATAGTGAGACACACGTTCTTTGACGCACACGTCAAAAATATCCTCGCACTATTGATGTGATAGCGATTATTATAAATGAACAGTGTTTTCTATTGAGATTTATTAATGCTTGGCGCATACTAACTAAGAGCAAATAGCATACTAATTGCGTAATAAACTTAAATATCTTGGAGAGCTTCAATGGCGGAAGAAACCATTTTCAGTAAAATCATTCGTAAAGAAATCCCGACAGATTTGTTGTACCAAGATGATCTCGTTACCGCATTTCGTGATATCAACCCACGTGCGCCAAGTCACATTCTGATCATCCCTAACAAACTCATCCCTACAACTAATGACGTCGAAGTCGAAGATGAAGCGATGATGGGGCGTATGTTTACGGTAGCAAAAAAACTCGCAAAAGAAGAAGGCATTGATGAAAAAGGTTACCGCTTGATCGTCAACTGCAACTCTCATGGTGGACAAGAGGTATACCATATTCACATGCATTTAGTGGGTGGTCGCCCATTGGGTCCGTTGTTGATGAGTTAATTTTTTAATGGTTGCCTAACTTTTTTGTTTTTCGACGGTCTCAACAAATCATCAGTCAACATAAACAATTGGCAACTATTATTCTTTAATGACCATACGAATAGAACTACAAATACAAATAGAGCTACAAATACAAACAGAACAATGGCGTGATAAGCCGGTAATTTGGAGAAGTAAGTGAGACGACAGATTCGACTATTAGCAGTTTCGACAATGTCGATCATGATTTCAGCTTGTTCGACCTTGTCGGCTGGTAATCTTTTTAGTCATTACAGCGCTCAAAATAATGCGGTTCATCAAGCTGTCGCGACCGGACAGTATCAAAAAGCTGAAGACGCATTACCTGACTATGCCGCAGGTGACATTTTGGATAATTTTGAGAGAGGGCGAGTGCTCTTTCTTAATGAACAATTTCCAGAAAGTAAATCGAGTTTAGAGCTAAGTGATCGAGCGGTAAGAGTTCAGCAAGATAAAGCGGTGATATCGGTGAGCGATTCGGTCACGAGTGTCGGTGCATTAGCGGTTAATGATAATTTGACGGAGTACACCCCAGCAGATTATGAGTTGGGCTTTCTACATCTCTATCTTGGTTTGAACTATTTGAAAGAGAATAGCTTAGAAGGCGCATTGGTTGAAATGCGTCGCGCAAACCAAGTGCAAGAGCAAGCAAAAAAAATACGAGAAAAAGAGCTACAGTCGGCACAAAGCGATATTAGATCTAAAGGTTTGTCACCAAATTTAGGCAGTGTGCTGTCTAATTACCCAGACGCAGGGAAAAAGTTGCAAGCGGTGCAAAACGGTTATTTGCTGTTTTTGTCAGGCCTTCTTTACGAAGCGTCAAATGACCCCAATGCCGCCTATGTCGATTATCGACGAGCATTGGCCGTAATGCCTGAAAACACCGAAATTATTAATAATACGATTCGTTTAGCAAAGCGCCTAGGTATGAATCAAGACCTGGCTAAATTAACGAAGCGTTACGGCTCAGTTACGAAGTTAACCAGTAATCAAGGGCGAGTTATTGTCATTGAAGAGCAAGGCGTTGTTGATGCGATGCAAAGTTGGCGTTTAGATTTACCCATTTATGACAGTCGAAGTAATGGGGCGATCTACTCTTTAGCCTTGCCTTATTATCCTAAGCAAGCGTCAGAGCGATTTTCTGCCATGCATTTGGATAACAATCGCGTAAATACTAGCCAATTAGCTAATATTAACTTAATGGCGCAAAACGATCTTTCTGAAAGGTTGCCGAGCATCGTGATTCGCCAAGCACTCCGAGTAGTAGCTAAAGATAGGATCCGCAAAGAAGCTGCAAAAGGTGATGATGTTGGGAATTTATTGTTCAATGTTTGGAATGCGTTAACAGAGCAGCCAGATACGCGAAGCTGGCAAACTCTGCCAGCCGAAGTGAATAGTGCAAGCCAAATTGTTGCGGCAGGTGAGCACTCACTACAGGTTGATGGGCAGAGCTATCAGTTTAATGTACCTAAAGGTCAAACGACTTTGGTATGGGTATCTCGCCAAGGTGGAAATGCCATTATGTGGCATAAACAACTAGGGAGATTAAAATGAAGAGATGGTTATTGGGCATGCTAACAGCACTCATGTTAGTGGGCTGTGCGGATAATACTGCTGGGTTGCGAGTGGATGGCTTAACGCAGAAAGTGCTGTTTAGCGATCATGTTCTGGGTGGTCGTTTGATTATCGATGATATTGCAACGACACAAGTTGATGGGCACACGCGAGGTGTCGTAAAACTCAGCAGTCAGTATAAAGGCGATCAGCATATTTTGTACCGCTTCTATTGGTATGACGATTCAGGGCTTGAAGTCAATTTGAAACAAGGTCCTTGGCGTCAGGCTGTTGTTCGAGGCTATGAAAGCTTTTCGATTTCAGAGGTTTCTGTCAACCCAAATGGCACCCAATATCGAGTTCAAATTCGAGCTTCAAACGACTAAATGTTTAAGGCGTTACCTTTAAATGTAACGCTTTAAGCCGTAATTATTTAGATAAATGAGTACCCTTGGTGGATAAAGGAACCAATATGAAAAAAAGTGTGATTGCATTACTAGGTTTGGCCGTAATTCTTGGTGGCTGTTCAAATAAAGTTAGCTACGGTGATGCGCAGGCTACTGAAACAACAACCATTGATTTTGGTTCTACTGATTTACAAAAAATTGCCGGAGAAATGGTTGATAGCATGATGACGGCTGGTTCTGTCGCGGTTATTACACGTGACCAACGTCCAATCGTTTTTGTTGAGCGTATTAAGAACAAGACTAGTGAACATATTGATACTGAATCGATTACCGATACCATCAGCACTAAAATGCTAAATTCAGGTAAATTCCGTTTTGTTGATATGGACCGTGTTGAGTCGGTACGCGAACAGCTGAATTTCCAAAACAACGATGAACTTGTGAATCAAAGCAACGCGATTCAGTTTGGTAAAATGGTTGGTGCGCAGTACATGATGTACGGAAACCTATCGAGCATTGTTAAAAATGCAGGTAGCGATAAAGATGTTTACTACAAGATGACCATGCGTCTGATGGATCTAGAAACCGGTCTTATCGAATGGGCAGATGAAACTGAAATCCGTAAGCAAGAATCAAAAAGCTTACTGGGATTATAGTTAGAGATAATTCAAGTTAGATCCTACCTAAAGGAAGACATCTAGTGGCTAGATTTGCGTGGATTGAAGCTAAACAGCTCGATAATACCTTACAGTCACTTGATGACTTCTTTGTTACTCCGCCAGTGACGGTTCATACCTTAACTGGCGGATTGACGAATCGCTGCTGGAAGCTGATTACAGAGTCTGATCAGTCTTACGTGTGGCGTCCTCATACCTCCATTTCTCAAGCATTCTCTATTTCTCGTCATCAAGAGTTCCAAGTTCTTAGTGCTATTGAATCGACGCATTTAGGTCCAAAGCCTGTTCTAGTGAATGAGCAAGGGTTATTGGTCTCATTTGTTGAAGGCGAATGCATGTCTGCAGGCGCTTCGTTTGATTCCATTTTAAAAACGGCGGCAAGTATTCATCGATTTGATACTTCGGCACTGCCTCTGATTCCATTTAGTTTTACCGCAAGAGTCGATCACTACTGGATGCAACTTAGCCAAAATTTCAGAACGCCAGAGTTTGAGTCCGTCTATCAGCAGTGGCGCGGAGCTCCGAATATTCCTGCTATCGAGCTTTCACTTTGCCATTTTGATTTAGGCTGCTACAACCTAGTTAAAACAGTAGAGGGAATAAAGGTTATTGACTGGGAGTATGCGACGATCTCAGATCCGAGGTTAGATTTAATGCTGACGATTGAAGCGGCGGAAGAGCCTGTGCTTGAGAGCGTTTATCGCTATTGTCTATTTAGGCAAATAGCGGATGTAGATGGCTGGGTAGAAGGAGTTCAAGCTTGGCAACCCCGAGTAAAAATGATGGGAATGTTATGGTACTTACTTGCTCATCAGTTATGGGGAGATGAACATTATTTGCACCAAGCTAATAAGTTAAGGCAAACATTCTGTAGTTAGGATCACTTTTCGAGATACTTATAGAGTAATTATTTAAGCTATCCCTTTAAAACCCTAGCTTTCATGGTAGATTGATATGAAGTGTACCAATATGGAACGGGAGAGGTACTATGATTATTTACCTACATGGCTTTGACTCAACAAGCCCAGGTAACCACGAGAAAGTGTTGCAGCTACAATTCATTGATGAAGATGTTCGTTTTATTAATTACAGCACGCAACATCCAAAACATGACATGCAACATCTGTTGAAAGAAGTGCATAAAGTCATTGAACAGTCAGACGATCCGCATCCTATTATTTGTGGAGTAGGGCTTGGTGGCTTTTGGTCTGAACGCATCGGTTTTCTCTGCGGGATCAAACAGGTTATTTTTAACCCTAATCTGCACCCAGAGAGAAATATGGTTGGTCGCATTGACCGCCCAGAAGAGTATGAAGATATTGCGACAAAATGCGTTGAGCAATATCGGATGAAAAACAAAGATCGTTGCTTAGTTATCTTGACCAGTGAAGATGACGTACACGATAACAAGCAGACTGAAGCTGAGCTTAAAGATTACTACTCAATCATTTGGGACGAAACTCAAACGCATAAGTTTAAGAAAATCTCTCAACATCTACAAGCGATGAAAGCGTTCAAAGAAGCTTAGTTTAAGTTCTTAGGCTTGAAGCTTGGATTGTCCGTTTAGCTTTTAGCAAACAGAGAAGCCAGCGATATACAAATAGAACCTTCAGATAAAGCGGTGCTTAACGGGCATCGCTTTTTTATTAGCCAAAACCATGCAAATAATAATGAAATACAGTTAATCACTGGTTGCGATGAAAATTTGGCTCTATATAATGTCTAAACTATAAATATTTTGATAAATATCAAAAAAAGTTGAGAGTAAGTAAAAAACTTACCCATTTATTGTTCTTACCCCTTATTTTGGGCGTGAGAACCTTTGAAATCCAAACGTGAACAGTTTAAGAACAACCTCTAAACCCATTTCTGTGTGACAGAAAGACAAATAAAGAATTTATCGGTTGGAGTAATCGAGCCGAACACCATTTATTCATTTTTGTAGAGGATTATATCGTGACTCGAATTATCGTTGTTGGCGGTGGCGCTGGTGGTCTTGAATTGGCGACCAAATTGGGCCGAACTTTAGGCCGTAAAAATCGTGCTCAAATCACCCTTGTTGATCGCAAAGCAAGCCATTTGTGGAAACCGTTATTGCATGAAGTTGCAACAGGTTCACTTGATGCAGGTGTCGATGCTTTAAGCTATCGCGCACATGCAAAGAATCACCATTTCGATTTCCAAATGGGTAGCCTCGCGGATATTGATCGTGAGCGTAAAGTGGTTGTATTAAGCGAACTCACCGACGAACATGGCGAGCTATTAATGCCAAGCCGTGAAATTGAATATGACATTTTGGTGATGGCGATTGGCTCAACATCAAATGATTTCAATACACCAGGTGTTCGTGATAACTGTATTTTTCTTGATAGCCCAGAACAAGCACACCGTTTCCGTACCGAAATGAACAATCAGTTCCTAAAATTGCATGCTAAAAACGGTCAAGGCACGGTAGATATTGCTATTGTCGGTGCTGGTGCTACTGGGGTTGAACTGAGTGCTGAGCTTCATAACGCAGTCAAAGAGCTAAGAACATATGGTTTTGGCGATCTTGATTCAAGTAAACTAAACGTCAATTTAGTGGAAGCGGGTGAGCGCATTCTGCCAGCATTACCGCCACGAATCTCATCGGCAGCACACCAAGAGCTTGTTAATCTCGGCGTGACAGTTCGTACCGCTACTATGGTGACTGAAGCTGATGCAACAGGCTTAACAACCAAAGATGGCGATAAAATCTCGGCACAGATAATGGTTTGGGCTGCTGGTATCAAAGCGCCTGATTTCATTAAAGATATTGGCGGGCTTGAAACCAACCGCATTAATCAGCTAGTAGTAAAAAATACCCTACAAACGACTCGTGATGACAACATTTTTGTTATTGGCGACTTGGCTCAGTGTACCCAGCAAGATGGTAAGTTTGTGCCACCTAGAGCACAAGCGGCTCACCAAATGGCAAGTATGGCATTTACGAATATCGTTGCTAAGTTAAATGGAAAAGACCTTAAAGACTACGTTTATAACGATCATGGTTCGCTTGTATCGTTAAGTCGATTCTCAACGGTTGGCAGCTTAATGGGAAATTTAACCAAAGGTTCTATGATGGTTGAAGGACGCATTGCGCGAGTGGTTTATATCTCACTGTATCGGATGCACCAAGTGGCATTGCACGGATTTGTGAAAACTGGATTAATGATGCTAGTGGGTCGAATTAATCGAGTGTTACGTCCTAACTTAAAGCTGCATTAAGCGATTGATCAAACCGGATCTTAATTGAATGAAGAGCTCTCTTGTGAGCTCTTTTTTATTTTTATATTTTCAGCTGAAGTGACCTTAAGTATGTAACGAACTTACCTATCTCTCGGGTATGATTGAGTATACAACGCCAGCTTTAGGTTTGCCGTTAAAGAGGAAGCGGTTTCTAGCGACTCCTTCTTTTATTCCACCACATTGCTCAATTAATGCTTGGCTAGGCATATTATCTGGGTCACACACTATCTCTAAGCGGGTAAGCATTAATTTTGCAAAGCAGAACTCTGTTAGTGCGTTTAATGCTTCTTTCGCGTAGCCATGGCGCTGGTGTTTATCGAGAACCCAATAACCCATACTCGCCATATTAAAGGTGTGGTAGAACTCATTAATGGCAACCATACCGATAAGCGCTTGATCGGACTTTCGAAAGATACCAAACCCAAAAGAGGTCGCTTTTGCCCAGTTTAATCGTGTTGCTAGTAAAAATTGTCGGCTATCTTCGACTGAAAAGTGAGGAGTACACCAATCAATCCATTGATGTAGGGAGGGTGAGTGGGCCACCTCGGTAGCAAAAATTTCTTCTTCCGAGTGATCGATTAACCTTAAACATAACCTTTGGGTAATGATCTGAAAGTCAGGGCTCATACCTCTCCTTTTAAAAACAAATGGTCAAAAGGTATCGCCCTCAAAGTATGAGGGCGATAGCGGAATACTTAAGTTTGGCTTGAGTCGAAATGTGGTGCCTATCTACGCTAACGTGTACTCGTTTGTTTTCAGCTTTTAGCTCTTTTAGTCCTTTAGCTTAGATATTAGAGCTGCGAGCCTAATAAATAGCCTCTCTACGAGTCTGTTTGCGCCACTTTTCTTACTTGAATAATCACGCCTAATAATGGGTTGTCTAAATAGTGAGTTTCACTGCTACGCATGCGACGTTTTTGCTTCATACGGTAGCTTTTCAAGAACTCCTCAACTTCAATCGTAGGTGAGATATTCTCTAAATTGCCAATTTGAACATTTGACTCTACTTCTAATGGGTCATCCGAAGTGAGGTCAATTTGTTTAGCTTCAATCGTAACCTCTCTGACACTCGGTGCTTTTAGATCTAAGGTTGTATCGGCATACAAGTAATGCTGCACATAAACTTGCAGCTTTCCATCAAGCTCATAGAGTGGTTGGTCAATGGTCTCTTCAGTTATGCTGTCAGAAGACAAGCTTTGATCAACAAAAGCGATTTTTTCAGACCCATCGGTATTAAATTTAGCAGAGTAATCTTTGCCACCTTGAATATGGAAAACAGGGGCTGCAGATTTGCCTTCATCACCTTGTCGCCAAGCGGTATGCAGCAATACTTTAAAGCCCGCATGTTTTTTCAATGCGTTACGTTGGTCGGTGAGTTGATATTCACTCGCTGGCAGCATGGTTACGCCTTTTTTGCTGCGGTACTCCGAATTTTGGAAATCGCCAACGTTATCCATTTTGATTGAGGGTAGTTGATTTGGCCAAGATTCATTGACCTGTTCAGCATCTACCGCACGTTTAAAAATGATCACTTCTATGTCAAATTGTCTCTGAGCCAAACTTGGCAAAGAGACAAAAAGAAGCAGTAGTGGGATCAGTATTCTCATTTTGACTCCAGTCATAGATACATACTCTCTACGTATCTCGTTTCAATAGTTTAATTACCGTGAGGCTTGCCGCTCTCGAATCACGATAAGCGCAAGCCTCTGGATTGCAAGCCATTAACTTAAGCTGGTATTGACTTAAGCTGGCATTAAATTTTGCCGAAATTCATTTAACAGATCTGCGATGAACTGAATTCGTTTACGTCTATCAACCAATGGTATCGTAAACTTCAGTTTAGTGGGTCCTTCCATTGCAAATTTTTGTGGTTGAGATTGCAATAGTTTAACCAAATACATTGGATTTATGTCAGCATCTGGATAGAACTCAATGTATCCACCTTTATCGTGGGCTTCAATTTTCTTCACTTTAATTGGGGCCGCTGCGACTTTTAGTTCAGAAACAGAAAGCAGGTTCTTCGTGGCATCAGGAAGAAGCCCGAATCGGTCAATCAGTTCGACTTTAAGCTCTGAAAGATCGGAGGCAGACGACACACTTGCGATACGTTTATACATCGAAAGACGAGTATTCACATCGGGAATATACTCATCAGGTAATAAGGCCGGAATCCGCATCTCCACTTCTGTTTGTTCACGAAGCAGATCATCGAGTGATGGCTCTTTCCCCTCTTTTAATGCTTCAACCGCTTGTTCAAGCATCTCCATATATAAACTAAACCCAATGGATTGAATTTGACCACTTTGCTCATCACCGAGGAGTTCACCTGCGCCACGTATCTCTAAATCGTGAGTTGCCAGAGTAAAACCAGCCCCGAGATCTTCAAGAGAGGCGATGGCATCTAAACGCTTAATGGCATCTTTTGTCATCGCTTTAGGGTGAGGAGTGAGCATATAAGCATAAGCTTGGTGATGTGAACGCCCAACACGACCACGAAGTTGGTGCAATTGAGCTAAACCTAAGCTATCAGCACGATCCATGATGATGGTGTTCGCGGTGGGAACGTCGATTCCAGTTTCAATGATCGTTGTACAGACCAATAAGTTGAATCGTTGGTGGTAAAAATCATTCATGATCTTTTCCAATTCACGTTCACGCATCTGCCCATGAGCCACGGTTACGCGTGCTTCAGGGATTAACTTCTCTAAATCGGCCGCCACTTTCTCAATGGTGTCGACTTGGTTGTGCAGGAAGTAAACTTGACCACCGCGCATTATTTCACGCAAAACTGCTTCACGAATCACGGTGTCGTCGCTTTCACGAACAAAGGTCTTAATGGCGAGACGCCTTGCGGGTGGTGTCGCGATAATTGATAGGTCACGCATCCCACTCATTGCCATATTCAGCGTTCTAGGGATTGGCGTTGCGGTGAGTGTTAAAATATCCACATCAGCACGCATCGCTTTGACTTTTTCTTTTTGTCTTACACCAAACCTGTGCTCTTCATCGACGACCAACAAGCCTAAATCTTGGAATGAAATACTGCTTGAAAGTAACTTATGAGTGCCGATCAGAATGTCGACTTTACCTTCTGCGGTATCCGCGAGAATTTGTTTCTGTTCTTTAGCACTTTTGAATCGAGATAATACTTCAACTCGAATCGGTTGGTTAGCAAAACGGTCTCGGAAATTTTCGAAATGTTGCTGAGCAAGCAGGGTTGTAGGAACTAATACTGCGACTTGTTTATTGTTGTCTGTGCATACAAAAGCTGCACGCATGGCGACTTCTGTTTTACCAAAACCTACATCACCACAGACTAGACGATCCATTGCTTTGGCTTGGCACATATCCGACATCACAGCGTTAATCGCCATCGCTTGATCTTCGGTTTCATCAAATGGGAAACCAGCTTTGAATGTGGCGTACTGGCCTCGATCTAATGCAAATTTGTGACCGGGTTTAAGTTCTCTTTTTGCGTATACATCAAGAAGCTCAGCGGCAACATCTCGCACTTTTTCGGCGGCACGTTTTCGAGCCTTAACCCAAGCATCGCCACCTAACTTATGCAGTGGCGCGGTCTCTTCTGCACCACCTGAGTATCGCCCAATCAGATTAAGTGAGGCGACAGGCACATAAAGCTTGGCATCATTTTGATACTCCAGCGTTACGTACTCGGTGAGCATTCCGCCCGCTTCAAGAGTTTGGAGGCCAATAAAGCGGCCGATACCGTGATCAATATGAACGACGGGCTGGCCTGCTTTTAGCTCGGCTAAATGGCGAATGACCGTATCGCTATTGACCGCTTTTTTATCTTTTTTGCGTCGTTGAATAACGCGATCGCCTAATAAATCACTTTCGCAAATAAAGGCAATGTTCTTTTCTGGTTGAGTGTCGTCACGGTAGGAGAAACCATGTTCAGCCGAGCCTAATACTAAATTGAACTTATCTTTTGAGGCCAGCGCGTGAGCAAAGCTTTCTGTGGCAATCGGACGTAACTTTATCTGCTGTAATAGCTCGGTAAGCGCTTCTCGTCGACCTTCCGATTCAACGGAAAAAATAATCTTACCTTGATAGGTCTCACTGAATTTACGTAAAGCCGCTAGAGGTTCTTTGTTGTTGTGCTGCACGGCTAAATCGGGAAGTGATTCAATTGGCAGGTTAATACGACCCTGTTTAGCGGTGATTTCATCAATGTGAAGCTGAACTTGAGGGTGAAGTTTAAAGCGGCTGAAAAGCTCATCTTTCTTCATCCACAGCTGCGAAGGTTCAAGCAACGGTCTTAGCGGATCTATTTTCCGTTGGTCATAACGGTGATCAACATCCGCTAAGAAAGTATCAATGGACGTTTCAAGATCGCCGATAGTGATGAGTTGACTGCCTTCGGCAATGTAATCAAATAAGGTTTCTGTCTCATCGAAGAAGAGTGGTTGCCAATACTCGATGCCCGCTGGCCATGTTCCTTTTGAAACTTGCATATAAATGGATTCAGGTTCACGACGGGTTTCAAACTGTTGACGCCAGCGAATACGAAAATCTTCGATGGCAGTTTCAGTGGTCGGAAACTCGTGCGCTGGCAGCAGTCTTATTTCGCTGATGTCTTCTTTTGAACGCTGGTTTTCTGGGTCAAACGTTCTAATCGTGTCTATTTCATCATCGAAGAAATCGATTCTGTAAGGGTCGTGACTGCCCATAGGAAACAGATCGATGATCGAACCCCTGTTTGCGTACTCACCGGGACCGAAAACTTGATCAACGTGGCGATAACCGGATTTCTCTAGCTGTAAGCGCAATTTTTCAAGAGAAAACAGATCGCCTGCTTTCACCATTAAAGTGTGCTGCATTAAGAAATCACGTGGAGATTGTCGCTGCAGTAACGTGCTGATTGGCACTATGGTGATACCAGACGTTTGGGTCGGTAACTGATACAGGTGCGCAATGCGGTCTGAAATTATCTCTTGATGCGGTGAAAAATTGTCGTAAGGAAGCGTTTCCCAATCAGGAAAAAGAGATACTTGCGCAGAGGTGAACTGCTCAATTTCAGCGAGTAATTTAAGTGCGATTTGGGGATCGGGGACCGCAAGCAAAGTATGGCTATCGTGTTGCTCTGCAAGCTCCGCAATGGCAAGGGCGAGTGCGGAACCTTGTAGGTTGCCTATGTGTTTTTTATCGCCCATCCCTTTCGGGTTAATGAGAGAAAGAAGTGCTGATTTTGTCATGATGCTGGATACTTATTTGTTTTCTCGATCTAAAGAACGTTGGCGCAGCAATTTTTGCTGTTGATATAGTGCAGCTTTGATGAGTAAGTCCTGATCTGAATCTCTAAGTAGATCATATTTCATCTGAATTTCATGGGTACCATTGTCTGCCTCTTTTACGCTGGTGACACTAGCATAACAGTAGATTGCAGCAGGAGGGTGTTCAAGAAAGAGTTTTGCTCGGACCACTTGACCAACCGCAAGAGGCTGCTGTGCTAAATAGGTGAACTGACTGGCTCCAAAGCTTAATGTTTGACCACGAAATTCTGCTTGGTCTTGCTGAGACAACATAAATGTCAGGAGCAAGTTGAGTTTGGTATTTTGTGTATCAAGCAAATTGATTACATGCTTAAAGTCGTTATTTTTTAGTTCAGAACGTGCATTCTCAGTTAGCTGATCAAGCTGGCTAAATTCACTCGCAACAATAAATGGTGCGGGAATTTCTGCAACAAACTGCGTCATTGATGGCAGAGTATAATCCGCAGCCAGTGGCTCTATATTGACCGTCAAGCTGTGATGAACAGTAAAAAAATCGTTTTGTGTCATACTCTACTTCCTTCTAGTTAACCTATTGATTATCGTCATGTAGGCTAACTAATCAAGATAAGTTACATTTATCAGCGCGATATGAGTCGTTTTGATAAGAAGTTAACAAATTAGAGCTACACTCATCGAGCGTTTACCGTTACATTATCTCGCATAACTTATTGTTGGTTTTGACTATGTTTCACCCCATTTCCCTATTTATCGGCTTGCGTTATTTAAGAGGTCGATCTGGAGACAGATTTAGCCGTTTTGTCTCTTATATGTCTACTGCGGGTATCACCATTGGTGTGATGTCTTTAGTGACGGTACTTTCCGTTATGAATGGCTTCGAAGCTCAGCTCAAAGAACGAATTTTAGGGGTTCTGCCACAGGCTGTGATTTCTCAAACAGATGGAAAAACGCCGCGCTTGGATGAGTCTCCTGAGTTTATTCGCCAGTTATCTAAGGATAAGCATGTTGAGCCGATTGTTCGCAGTGAAGCGGTTATTCAGAGTTCATCTCAGCTTTCTGCGGGTATGTTGATTGGTATTGAACCGACGGATAATGATCCGATTCAAGACTATTTGATTGCAGGCCGGTTAAGTAACCTGAAAGCGGGCGAGTATCGAGTCTTCGTTGGTCATACTTTGGCGCGTTCGCTCAACGTGTCGGTAGGAGACAGAGTTCGTTTGATGGTGACAAGCGCAAGTCAGTTTACGCCTTTAGGTCGGATGCCGAGTCAACGTAACTTTACGGTTGCGGGTATATTCAATACAGGATCTGATGTTG
This sequence comes from Vibrio sp. 03-59-1, assembly GCF_013114135.1. NCBI lineage: Bacteria > Pseudomonadati > Pseudomonadota > Gammaproteobacteria > Vibrionales > Vibrionaceae > Vibrio > Vibrio sp. 03-59-1. Next base: position 117,127 of record NZ_VTYA01000008.1, on the reverse strand, counting down.
ATGCTCAACTAATGGTTTCGCATATACAAGATGCGGGTCGATTGATGAGGTTTAAGCGTGACACGATCTCAGGCTGGCGTCTGTTTTTTGATGATCCTTTCTCAGTTTCAGCGCTTTCCAATACGCCATTGCCTGACGGTTGGGTGTGGAGTGATTGGCGTGAACAACGTGGTGAGCTATTTCAAGCGGTTCGGATGGAAAAAAACATGATGGGCTTAATGCTCGGGCTGATCATCGGTGTCGCAGCGTTTAATATTATTTCTGCGTTAATTATGGTCGTTATGGAAAAACAAGCCGAGGTCGCGATTTTAAAAACCCAGGGTATGACCAATGGCCAGATTCTGTCGATATTTATGGTGCAAGGTGCGAGTAGTGGTGTCATCGGTGCATTAACCGGGGGGGCCTTAGGTGTCTTGCTAGCTGATAACTTGAACCCACTGCTGGAAGGTATGGGGGTGGCTCTGTTTACCTTTGGTGGGCAGTTACCCGTTCTTATTAATCCTGTTCAAATTATGATTGTAGTGGTGCTTGCGATTGTACTCAGTCTGCTTGCGACGCTTTTCCCATCTTATCGTGCATCTTCTGTTAAACCTGCTGAGGCCCTCAGATATGAATAATCTTTTACAATGTCGTGCTGTTCGTAAAACCTATCGTGAGGGTTCGTTAGATACAGAGGTACTTAAAGGCGTCAGTTTTGATATCGATAAAGGGGAGTTAGTCTCTATTATTGGTACATCCGGCTCTGGAAAAAGTACTTTGTTGCATGTCTTAGGGGCTCTAGATGATGCGACTGAAGGCAAGGTGACTTTTCTGGATCATGACCTCGCGACGTTAAGCTCGAATAAGCAAGCGAAAGTGCGAAATCGTCATTTGGGGTTTGTTTATCAATTTCATCACCTTCTTTCTGATTTCTCTGCGTTAGAAAATGTGGCGATGCCGTTATTAATTGGTGGCATGAAGTCGTCAGAAGCTAAAGCGGCGGCGCAACAACTGCTGGAGAAAGTAGGATTAAGCCATCGTGTTGATCACCGCCCATCAGAGCTCTCTGGCGGTGAACGTCAGCGTGTTGCGATTGCCAGAGCATTAGTGAATAAACCTGATTTAGTCTTGGCAGACGAACCTACGGGTAATTTGGATCACAACACGGCGTTGGCGATTTATGATTTGATGCGAGAGTTGAATAAAGAGTCGGGGACGGCTTTTCTTGTCGTGACTCATGATGGCGAATTAGCCGGAAAAATGGATCGCCAACTTCATATGCGTGACGGCCTTTTGGTTGACGTAAATCAGGAGGCGCAATAGGTGTTTCCTTCTTTATCATTACTGATTGGCGGTCGATTTAGCCGCGCCAAACAACGTAATAAACTTGTGTCATTTATTTCTCTCTCTTCAACCATTGGAATTGCGGTGGGTGTCGCGGTGATCATCATTGGTTTATCGGCGATGAATGGTTTTGAAAGAGAGTTGCAATCTCGCGTGCTGTCAGTGATCGCCCATGGTGAGCTGGAAGGTGTAAATAAGCCCATTGGTGAGTGGCAAAATGTCATTAAACAGGCGACGAGCCACGACAAAGTGCAAGCGGCAGCACCATACATTCGTTTAACGGCTCTGGCTGAAAAAGGGCAACAGTTAAAAGCGATTGAAGTGCGGGGTATTGACCCTCAAATGGAACAAGCCGTTTCAAGTTTACCGCAATTTATCGAACCACAAGCATGGGCTCATTTCGTTCCGGGAGAGCAGCAAACTATTTTAGGTAAAGGAGTGGCTGATAAGCTGGGTGTTAAGGTTGGAGATTACCTGACTTTGATGATCCCTACGGCTAACGGTTCGATAAAGGTGCAAGCGCCAAAACGTGTGCGAGTAAAAGTGACAGGATTACTTTCACTTAATGGTCAAATTGATCATAACTTAGCCTTAGTGCCACTTTCCGACGCACAGCAATATGCAAACCTTGGGAAGGGCGTAACGGGTGTGTCTTTAAAAGTCAGTGATGTACTTAATGCGGCTTCGATTGTGCGTCAAGTCGGCGGGTCTCTTGATGTCTACGTTTATCTACGCAGTTGGCAGCAGAAATATGGATTTCTTTATCGTGATATCCAGTTAGTGCGAACCATTATGTATTTAGTGATGGTATTAGTGATTGGTGTTGCCTGCTTTAATATTGTGTCTACATTGATGATGGCAGTTAAAGATCGAGCAGCAGAAATTGCCATTTTAAGGACAATGGGGGCAACAGATGGCTTGGTTAAACGAATTTTTGTTTGGCAGGGCGTCTTTTCCGGCGTTTTCGGTAGTCTGATAGGAAGCGTGGTTGGTGTGATTGTCGCGTTGAATTTAACGCCACTGATCAAAGGGCTAGAGTCACTTGTGGGGCATCAATTTTTGTCTGGTGATATCTACTTTGTGGATTTTTTGCCATCCCAGTTAGTTTTCCAAGACGTACTATTAGTGTCAGGTACTGCGATTGTGCTTAGTTTACTGGCAACTTGGTATCCAGCATCGCGAGCGAACAAGTTGAATCCTGCATCTGTATTAAGCGCGAAGTAAGCCTTGTATACCGAGCTCAATTATAATGCTCTTAATTGGTATGCCTTTACTTGTTATGCCTTTACTTTTTATGAACAAAGGCATTAGAAGCGAAAAGTCGTCGATCAAAAAAGGACCTAAATAGGTCCTTTTTCATTTCGGTTAGACAGTGACTTTCATGTCTATAAATAGATGTCTCGCATTTCTAACACTTAATTGGTTTTAAATACGATGTCAGCCTGAGTTGATACATGAATAGCTTTATAGTTGGCTTATCTTGCTTGGCGTTTGCGCCAACTTCTGACAACAGAATAGCGCCATAAACCGCGAATACCAAAGTAACCAGCCATAGCAGATAAGACTCCGCATACCATGCAGCCAAGTAAGAATGGGGGGCCAATAGTATGCATCTGTGCAATGATGAAGTCCCACGATAGCTCAAAATGAAACGCTTGTGGCGGGACGTGCATTAAAAATGCTCCGAGCTTGTAAGCGAAATAGAATAGAACTGGCATCGTTATTGGATTACTGATCCATACGAGAGCAACCGCGAGTGGAAGATTCACCCCACATAAAATCGCGAGCCCAGCCGACATGATCATTTGGCTTGGTAATGGTACAAACGCCATGAAAAGTCCTACAGCAAATGCACCAGCAGCAGAGCGTCGGTTCAAACACCACAAGTTTGGGTTATACAGAACGTTACCAAAAATTTTTAGCGCTTTCTGGCGTTTAATCACCTCATGATTTGGCATAAAACGCTTAATGAATTTTCTTGGCATAAGGGAAAATGACTCTCTTTCAATATAGTTGGATTCTATTTTCATTTTCGGCAACGGCAGTTTCAGCGGTTCTTTGGCCTGAGATACCCGCTTGGATCTGGCTTGTTCCGAGCATCATTGCCATCTTAAGCATACGCTTTAAGTATAGGCAGTGGTGGTTCGTTATCGGCATCTTATTAGGGGTAATATTAATCATACTCCATGGAAATGCCCTAAAGTTGCAGACAAATGTGCTTTTCCAAAGCAGCGAGAATATTACCATAAAAGGGAAAGTTGACAGCTCTTTTAAGCAAATAAGTTATGGTTATGAAGGTTCCTTTGTAGTCAGATCAATTAATGGTCAAACTTTAAACTATTTGCAGCGGCCTACTATCCGTATTCTGACACCCATTAAGCTTCAACTTGATGATGTCGCTAAGTTTCAGGTCACGATAAAGCCTATTTACGGCCAGTTGAATGAGGTTGGGTTTGATCAAGAGTCGTACTACGTGAGTCAGCGTTTAGTTGCAAAAGCCGTAGTTAAAGCAAACAGCGTTTATATGGTTCATTCACAGACATCGATGAGAAGTTGGCTGCTTCAACGGGTTGAAAGTCAAATCGAGCGTTTGCCTAACTTTTCTCTAATCATGGCTTTAGCATTTGGCGAACGAGACGATATCTCCAATGATTTATGGGAAAAATTAAAAAATAGCGGCTTAATTCATTTAGTGGCGATTTCAGGGCTTCATATCGGAATTGCTTATTCAATAGGGTACTTTGTCGGCAAAGTGTGCCGACTGTTTCAATCTCGGTGGTTGTGGCTCCCAGTATTTATGGCTATCAACTTTGCATATTGTTATGCGTGGCTCGCGGGTTTTACACTCCCGACTCAAAGAGCTTTTCTGATGTGTCTTATCCTGAGCTTATGTTTGTTGAGCCGAGTGCAGTTTTCCTCATGGCTGTTGTTACTCACAACTTTAGCGATTGTGCTTACAGTGAATCCATTTGCGGCATTGTCCAATAGTTTTTGGATGTCTTTTGGGGCAGTCATTGCTATCTATTTGGCGTTATCTAAGCGCCCTACCCAGAGCAATGTCATTATCACACTTATCTTTGCTCAGCTGTATTTATTGATATTTATGACACCCATAACCATTTTCTTCTTTGGCGGTATGAGTGTGAGCAGTGCGCTATATAACCTCTTTTTTGTACCTTGGTTTAGCTTGGTCGTTGTTCCGCTGTTGTTCGCTTGCTTGATGCTAACGGTTGTCGCGCCATCTTTCAGTGATGAAGCATGGTGGGCTGTTGATAAAGCATTAGAATTGATGATTTGGGCCATTCAATACGCAGATCTTACTTGGTTATCTGTTTCGCGAGAAGTGGCTCAATTGATACTGTATTTAACGCTAATGTTTACGTGTTCAACGCTATTTTCGGGTCGGGTTAACGTTCTATTATTGGCAGTATATCTATCATGGGTTAGCTTCAATGATGATGATTTACGCTGGCGGATGGACATTTTAGATGTGGGCCATGGGTTAGCGATTGTTATTGAAAAAGAGGGCAAAGTTATTCTTTACGATACTGGAAAGGCGTGGATAGGTGGCAGTATTGTTGAGTCTGTTGTTCACCCCGTTCTGACGTCTCGGGGCATTTCAGGTATTGATGGGTTAATACTCAGTCATTTAGATTCTGATCATGCTGGTGGTCGATATCAGGTTGACTCAAAGCTGTCTCCGTTATGGCGTCGAGCAAGCCAAAATATAGAGGGTTATCAGAGTTGTAAGAAGGGGGATCATTGGCAATGGCAGGGTTTGATGTTTGACGTTGTCTGGCCTCCAAAACAAGTGAGCCGATCATTCAACCCTCACTCCTGTGTGATTAGAATCTTAGATGAAAGAAGTGGCGTTAAAGTGTTACTCACTGGTGATGTGGATGCTGTGAGCGAATGGATATTGCGGCGTAAACCCGATCTACTTGCCAGTGATATTATGATTGTCCCACATCATGGCAGTATCACATCATCGACAATGGGCTTTTTGAATGCAATTAAACCTCAATTAGCGGTGGCATCCCTAGATAAAGGAAGTCGATGGAAAATGCCAGCCGATCAAGTACTAGCCAACTACCAAAAAATAGGGAGCGACTGGCTCGATACTGGACATTCAGGGCAAGTATCGCTGTTTTTTTATTCAAACGGATGGAAAGTCAGGAGTTTAAGAGGGGAAGGTAACCAAGCATGGTATAGGCAGATGCTGCGTAAGGGAGTAGAATAGAAGGAATATTCTCAGTAAATAAAGTATATCCATGTCTGAACTACAAGATGAAAACACTTGGCACACCTTTAAACGACTTTGGGCTTATATTCGTCAATATAAGACAGGGCTTGCTGCGGCCGTTGTCGCGCTTGTTATAAGTGCCGTTGCGGATACCTACATGATTTCACTGCTCAAACCTTTACTTGATGAAGGGTTTGGTAACGCTGAATCTGATTTCTTGAAAATATTACCTTTTATTATTTTCGCGATGATGTTTATTCGTGGCTTAAGTGGGTTTGTCTCAACATACTGTTTGAGTTGGGTTTCGGGCAATGTGGTCATGCTTATTCGCCGTAAGGTTTTTAATCATTTCATGCATATGCCAGTGAGCTTTTTTGATAAAGAATCAACAGGCGGTTTGCTTTCCAGAATTACTTACGATACTGAGCAAGTCGCTGGAGCCACGAGCCGTGCATTGGTGAGTATTGTTCGCGAAGGCGCGAGTATTATTGGTTTATTGGTTTTGATGTTTTGGAATAGCTGGCAGCTATCTTTAGTTCTGTTAGTCGTTGCTCCTATTGTTGCTTGGGGAATTGGATATGTCTCAAAACGTTTCCGCAGGATCTCAAAAAATATGCAAACAGCGATGGGTGAAGTGACATCTTCAGCAGAACAGATGCTAAAAGGCCATAAAGTTGTTTTGAGCTATGGTGGCCAAAATATAGAGAAAGAGCGTTTCGATGCGGTGAGTAATCAGATGCGCCAACAATCGATGAAGCTTGTTGCCGCCCAAGCCGTTGCCAACCCAGTTATTCAGATGATTGCTTCTATTGCTTTAGTGAGCGTACTGTTTCTTGCCAGTGTCGACTCGATTAAAGACGAACTCACGGCGGGTACCTTTACCGTTATCTTCTCGGCAATGTTTGGTTTGATGCGTCCGTTAAAAGCGTTGACCAACGTAACGTCAATGTTCCAACGCGGTATGGCTGCGTGCCAAACACTGTTTTCTTTGATGGATTTAGAAACTGAAAAAGATGACGGGAAATTGGTTGTCGATAAGCCTAAAGGGATTGTTGAAGTTAAGAATATTGACTTTACATACCAAGGAAACGAAAAACCGGCGTTATCAAATGTAAGCTTTGTTATCCCACAAGGGAAAACCGTAGCATTGGTCGGACGTTCTGGTTCTGGTAAAAGTACAATTGCGAATTTGTTTACCCGTTTTTATGATGTCGACTCTGGTTCAATCTGTTTGGACGATCACGATATTCGAGATTATAGCTTGAAGAATTTGCGTGAGCACTTTGCTTTGGTATCACAAAACGTACACCTGTTTAACGACACGATAGCTAATAATATTACCTATGCCGCTGATGTAGAGTATACACGCGAGCAGATAGAACATGCCGCTAAGCAAGCTCATGCAATGGAGTTTATTGATGGTATGGAACTTGGACTAGATACCATTATTGGTGAAAATGGTGCAAGTTTGTCTGGTGGGCAGCGACAACGTATTGCCATCGCCCGTGCATTGCTGCGTGATGCTCCGGTTCTTATTCTTGATGAAGCAACGTCGGCATTGGATACGGAATCTGAACGTGCGATTCAAGCGGCACTAGAAGAGTTACAGAAAAACAAAACCGTGTTGGTGATTGCTCACCGATTGTCGACGATTGAAAGCGCGGATGAAATTCTTGTCGTGGATGAAGGTGAAGTTATCGAACGTGGTTCGCACCATGATCTGATTAGCAAAGATGGTGCTTATGCACAATTACACCGCATCCAGTTTGGTGATTAACAGCAATGGCGCAAAATGTGATTGAAAAGGTATGGTTTGAAAATCATCCACTCAAATATCTGTTATGGCCTTTGCTATGGCCTCTGAGCCTTGTATTCAAAACGATTAGCTCAGCACGTCGGAAAGAATTTTCAGACGGTAAAAAGCAATCCTATAAAGCGCCTATCCCTGTTATTGTGGTTGGAAATATCACGGCTGGTGGGAATGGAAAAACACCAGTTGTCATTTGGTTGGTTGAGCAACTTCAACAGCTAGGTTATAAGCCTGGCGTCGTTTCTAGAGGTTATGGGGGGAAGGCTCCAAGCTACCCTTTAACTGTTGAAGGTTCAACCCCGGCAGAGCATAGTGGCGATGAGCCTCGATTGATCTACCGACGCACAGGCGCTCCTGTTGCCGTTGCGCCAATTCGGTCTGATGCTGTGAAAGCATTGTTACCGCTCGATGTGAATGTCATTGTCACCGATGATGGACTACAACACTATGCGTTGGAGCGAGATGTCGAGTTTGTGATTGTCGACGGTATGCGACGATTTGGTAATCAGCAGTTAATCCCATTAGGTCCGTTGCGTGAAGGTATTGAGCGGTTAGATGAGGTTGATTTTGTCGTTACGAATGGTGGCTCAGCTCAAGAAAGTGAAATGGCAATGACCTTAACACCTAGCTTGGCTGTTAATTTAGTTACTGGGCAAAAAATGCCAGTCAGTCAACTGAAGAAGTTAGTGGCGTTTGCCGGAATTGGTCATCCCCCTCGTTTTTTCGCCACTCTTAAAACTTTGGGTGCAGATCTATGTCACACCCAAGGTTTTGCTGATCACCAAGATTTTAAAATTTCAGAATTAGAAACCCTAGATAGAATGGGTTTGAACGTTATAATGACAGAAAAAGATGCTGTGAAATGTGATACTTTTGCGAAAGAAAACTGGTGGTACTTACCGGTTTCTGCGCAATTTAAAACTCATGATGAACAGCGTATTTTGAACAAAATAGAAGAGGTAATGGAACACTATGGATCATCGTCTGCTTGAGATCGTGGCTTGCCCTGTTTGTAAAGGTAAACTCACTTTTGATAAAGAAAACCAAGAATTGGTCTGTAAAGTTGACCGTTTGGCTTATCCGATTAAAGAAGGGATTCCGGTTCTATTAGAGCCTGAAGCTCGTACCATGTCTATGGATGAGGGGCGTTAATGTCGTTTACCGTTGTAATACCAGCTCGTTACCAATCATCTCGCTTACCGGGAAAACCGTTGGCTGATATTGGTGGGAAGCCGATGATTCAGTGGGTGTATGAGCAGTCAATCCAAGCTGGTGCAGAGCGCGTGATTATCGCGACGGATGATGCGCGAGTGGAAGCCGCGGTCAACCAGTTTGGTGGCGTGGTGTGCATGACCTCACCAGATCATGAGTCGGGCACTGAGCGTTTAGCGGAAGTTGTTCAACGAATGGCTATCCCTGATGATCACATTATTGTGAATGTGCAAGGTGATGAACCTCTGATCCCACCAAGTATTATTACTCAAGTTGCGAATAATCTGGCAAACAGCACGGCACCAATGGCAACCTTAGGTGTTGAAATCACTGAGGAAGCGGAAGTTTTTAATCCAAACGCAGTGAAAGTGGTAACGGATAAAGATGGCTACGCGCTATATTTTAGCCGAGCAACGATTCCATGGGATCGCGATAACTTTGCCGACAGCGAAAATCAGACGATCGCACAACCATTATTACGACATATTGGTATTTATGCGTACCGTGCAGGGTTTATTAAAACTTACATTAACTGGCAGCCTAGCGCACTAGAGAAAGTTGAGTGTTTAGAGCAATTACGTGTGCTTTGGTATGGAGAGAAAATCCATGTTGAAGTCGCAAAAGAAGCTCCAGCAGCGGGCGTTGATACCCCCGAAGATTTAGATGCAGTAAGAGCTATTATCGCAAACCGATAATTTTCGCTTCGTTCTTTTTGATTGAAAGATTTGAATAGCGAAAAAACCTCGGCAGTTATGATCAACTGTCGAGGTTTTTTGTTTCATTGCTTTAATAAGTTAATGGGGAAAATCCTTTACATTAAATTGCAACGAGCAGGCAAAAAAAAGAGCACAAACAGTGCTCGAAAATTGTAAGGAGAGGGTGGTTTTAGTTATTGTTATTATTGAACTCCGAACGAGGAGGGCAGGTCGCTAATATCTCTCGTCTACCCGTATCTTTCACTTCTTCTAGAATGACATCAAACCCCCATAATCGGTGAAGGTGCTTCAATACCTCTTCATACCCTTTATCAAGAGGAATACGTTGGTGAGGGACATGTTGAATCGTCATCGACCGATTACCGCGGACATCAACATTAAATACTTGCAGGTTAGGCTCTAAGTTGCTCAGGTTATATTGAGAAGCTAAGCGCTCCCTGATGGTTTTATAGCCGGACTCATCATGAATGGCGCTCACTTCAATGAAGTTTTTTCTATCGTCATCAAGTACTGCAAATAATTTAAAATCACGCATCAACTTGGGCGATAAGTACTGACTAATAAAGCTTTCATCTTTAAAGTTATGCATCGCAAAATGAACGGCATCGAGCCAATCACTTCCCGCCAAATCAGGGAACCATTCGCGATCTTCATCGGTTGGCTCTTCACATATACGGCGAATATCTCTGAACATTGCAAAACCAAGCGCATAAGGATTGATCCCACTGAAGTAGGGACTGTTGTAGGCTGGTTGTGCGACTACACTGGTGTGACTATGTAAGAATTCTAGAATGAATTTATCCGAGACTAACCCTTCATCATAGAGGTGATTCAAAATGGTGTAGTGCCAGAACGTTGCCCAACCTTCGTTCATCACTTGAGTCTGTTTTTGTGGATAAAAATATTGACTGATTTTACGTACTATTCGTACGCACTCCCTTTGCCATGGCTCTAAAAGCGGGGCATGTTTTTCGATAAAGTAGAGAATGTTCTCTTGAGGTTCAGTCGGAAAGCGTATTTTATTACTCTCTTCTTTTTCCTCGGTTTTAGGAACGGTTTTCCATAGTTCATTGACTTGAGATTGTAAGTACGCCTCACGTTCTTCTTGTCTCGCGGTCTCTTCCGCAATGGAAATTTTTTCTGGGCGTTTATATCGGTCAACGCCATAGTTCATTAATGCATGGCATGAGTCGAGCAGTGTTTCAACTTCAGAGACGCCATATTTTTGCTCACAATCCATAATGTAGTTTTTGGCAAAAAGAAGGTAATCGATGATTGAACTTGCGTCGGTCCATGTTTGAAATAGATAGTTTCCTTTGAAAAAAGAGTTATGCCCGTAGCAAGCGTGAGCCATAACCAGAGCTTGCATTGTTACCGTGTTCTCTTCCATCAAGTAAGCGATACATGGATCAGAGTTGATGACTATCTCATAGGCAAGCCCCATCTGGCCGTGCTTATAGTTTTGCTCGGTTTGGATAAACTTTTTACCAAATGACCAGTGGTTATAATTTATCGGCATCCCAATACTTGAGTATGCATCCATCATCTGCTCTGAAGTGATAACTTCGATTTGGTTTGGGTAGGTATCAAGTCGGTAGTGCTGAGCGACACGTTTAATTTCAACATGGTATTTTTCTAATAAATCGAAAGTCCAATCAGGGCCGTCAGGCAGTTGTTTGGTCTTTGTCGATGCTTGATTATCAGTTTTAGTCGTCATGGCTTACCTCCCTAAGCTGTCTCTTTGTGAAACAATTCCCTAAATACGGGGAAGATGTCATCGACGGTACGAATATTTTTCATCGCAAAGTTATCAAAACTCTGTTCCAATTTTTCATATTCATGCCATAACGTTTGATGTGAACGACGAGTGATTTCGATGTAAGAGTAATACTGACAAGTTGGAAGCAGTTTATTGACCAGTAACTCTTTACATCTAGGTGAATCATCAGCCCAGTTGTCCCCATCAGAAGCTTGAGCGGCATAAATGTTCCACTCCGCAGCAGGGTAGCGTTTTTCAACGATTTCATTCATCAGTTTTAGTGCACTAGACACTATGGTGCCGCCCGTTTCCTGAGAGTAGAAAAACTCATGCTCGTCTACCTCTTTGGCTTGAGTATGATGTCGGATAAAGACGACTTCGACATTCTCATAGGTGCGAGTCAAGAAGAGATAAAGCAGTACATAGAAGCGTTTCGCGATGTCTTTTGTAGCCTGATCCATTGAGCCCGATACATCCATTAAGCAAAACATAACCGCTTGGCTGGAGGGGATAGGACGGCGTTCATAGTTTTTAAAACGCAGATCGAAGGTGTCGATATAAGGAACACTTTCAATCCTTTTACGTAAATCGGCAATCTCCTGTTTTACTCGTAGTTCCTCAAAAGGTTGAGCGGGTTCTTGGTTATGAATGCGCTCCAACTCTTCTTCTAACTCATTGAGCATGCGACGTTTACCCGCAGTCATTGCGGTTCTACGAGCAAGGGACTGTTGTAGTGAGCGAACAATCGCAATGTTGGAAGGCACTCCGGCTGTTTTGAAACCTGAACGGTGCGTTTTCCATTCAGTGATTTTATTTACTTGGTTTTTTTCTAAATTCGGCAGTTCAAGATCTTCGAAAAGAATATCCAAGTATTCATCTTTGGATATTTGAAATACGAATTCATCTTGTCCTTCACCATCAGGGCTTGCGTCACCTTCGCCAGAGCCACCACCTTGACCGCCACCTTTAGGGCGCTCAATTTTGTCTCCCGTAATGAATTGATCATTACCAGGATGAACTCGTTCTCGGCTACCACCTTGCCCCTGATGAAAACTTGGCTCTTTAATATCTTTATGTGGAATAGAGATATCTTCACCAGTTTCAGTATTGGTAATAGAACGACGGTTAACCGCGTCAGCAACCGACTCTTTTATCTGCTCCTTATGGCGTTTTAAAAAGCGCTGTCTATTCACTGCGCTCTTGTTTTTGCCATTGAGCCTCCTATCAATAAATTGTGCCATGAGTTACCTCCTACAAACTTCACGCCACCTGACACGTTGCTACAGCTACAGTATTGCTTAACTGTAACAACGTGTGGCTTATCACTGCTATATCGTTGGTCTCTGAATAGACAGCTAATCAGGCTTGATTGGTTTCTTTTATATTAAGAGGACTTACGCACTCGTAAATACCACTCAGACAGCAATCGTACTTGTTTTTCTGTGTAGCCTTTCTCCATCATACGGGCCACAAAGTCGTCATGTTTCTTCTGATCATCAGATGAAGTTTTCGCATTAAATGAGATGACAGGTAGTAGCTCTTCTGTGTTAGAGAACATTTTCTTCTCAATGACGGTGCGGAGTTTTTCGTAACTCGTCCACACTGGATTTTTGCCGTTATTATTTGCCTTAGCACGTAAGACGAAATTAACGATTTCATTACGGAAATCTTTAGGGTTGCTGATACCCGCAGTTTTCTCGATTTTTTCGAGTTCACCATTGAGCGATGAACGATCAAATAGTTGTCCAGTTTCTGGATCTCGGTACTCTTGATCTTGGATCCAGAAATCAGCGTAGGTAACGTAACGGTCAAAAATATTCTGACCGTATTCAGAGTAAGATTCCAAATATGCGGTTTGAATTTCTTTACCAATGAACTCTACATAACGAGGTACTAGATACCCTTTTAAAAATTCAAGATAACGTTCTGCCTGCTCTTGAGGGAATTGCTCTCGCTCGATCTGTTGCTCAATGACATAGAACAAGTGCACGGGGTTAGCAGCCACTTCGGCTTGGTCAAAGTTAAATACACGAGATAGAATTTTGAATGCAAAACGAGTAGATAATCCAGACATGCCTTCGTCTACACCTGCATAGTCACGATATTCTTGATAACTTTTTGCTTTTGGATCGGTATCTTTAAGTGTCTCACCATCATAGACTCGCATTTTAGAGAATAGAGATGAGTTTTCTGGCACTTTTAAACGTGACAAAATACTGAACTGTGAAAGTAAATCTAAGGTACTTGGGGAACATGGTGCTTTGGATAGTTCACTGTGATCAAGCAGCTTTTGGTAAATCTTAACCTCTTCGGATACTCGTAAGCAGTATGGTACTTTTACGATATAAACCCGATCGAGGAAAGCTTCATTGTTTTTGTTGTTACGGAAAGTTTGCCACTCTGACTCATTGGAGTGCGCGAGGATCATGCCGTCAAATGGCAATGCTGATAATCCTTCAGTACCGTTGAAGTTACCTTCTTGAGTCGCCGTTAGAAGAGGGTGAAGCACTTTAATTGGAGCTTTGAACATCTCCACAAATTCCATCAAGCCTTGGTTGGCTTTACATAATGCGCCCGAGTAGCTATAAGCATCGGGGTCATCTTGAGAGAAGTGCTCAAGTTGACGAATATCAACCTTACCGACCAGTGAGGAAATGTCTTGGTTGTTTTCATCACCTGGCTCAGTTTTAGCGATGGCAACTTGATCTAGTATTGAAGGACGAACTTTCACAACGCTGAATTTAGTAATATCGCCACCAAATTCATGCAATCGTTTTGCGGCCCAAGGGGACATAACAGAACGAACATAGCGTTTCTCAATACCATATTCTTTTTTCAGTAAGTCACCATCTTCAGTGACGTCAAAAAGGCAGAAAGGGTGATCGTTTACAGGGCTGCGTTCACCATTTGCTGACAGCACATAAATAGGCATCTGTTGCATTAGCGCTTTAAGCTTTTCAGCTAGAGAGGATTTACCACCCCCAACAGGCCCTAAAAGGTACAGTATCTGTTTGCGTTCTTCTAAGCCTTGAGCAGCATGTTTAAGGTATGAAACGATCTGTTCAATGGCTTCCTCCATACCATAGAAGTCTTCAAAAGTTTTGTATCGTGAAATCACTCGGTTTGAAAAAATTCGGCTTAGTCTTGGATCTTGTGCGGTGTCAATGATCTCTGGTTCACCAATCGCGAGTAAAAGTCGCTCTGCCGCATTTGCGTAGGCGCTCTTATTGTCTTTACATAGACCGAGAAAATCTTGGATGGATAACTCTTCATCTTTCGCGGCTTCGTAGCGCGCCTGATAATGATCAAAAATACTCATAGTAAATTCCCCTCTCAATCTGTCACCCATGAATGACAGAAAAATGTACAGCTTCCTTACAACATAAAGCCTAGACCTAAACTTGGTATTTTGCTTAACAATTATGTATTTATTTGTAAAAAATGAGCAAAATACGCTTTGAATTCGTGGATTAAATAGGTTTAGATTTAGCTATATCTAATATGAATCATAATTTATATAATTAACGAGCTTTGCCAATCAACGAAAGCCGTGGTGGGGGGGGGGTTATGAAAAAAGCAATGCTAGGGTATTGGTGAAATTAATAAAATGACCACCAAAATAACAGGAGATTATAGATTTAACATAAAGCAGCTTGAATGATAGTACACCGTGCTATATCATGGCGACAAATATTAAATAGATAATGAACTAGTAAGGTTTTAACGTGAAAAAGTTGTCTACATTGATGCTAGCTAGTGCGCTTATTGCTGCGCCATCGTTAGCGTTTGCAAAAGCTGGATCGTGGTCACTTGGTGCGGCCGTCTCTTATTCTCCTGCGGTATATAAAGATACTCCTTCGAATGTAGTGGCGATTCCAATGATTGGCTATGAAGGTGAGCATCTTTTCCTACGTGGTTTTACGGGTGGTTACCGTCTGTTTCCTGCTGGCTCAACACAGAATGTTATTTTCCGTTTTGCATACGATGCTCGTTCATTAGATCCTTCAGATTCTGATGATGAAAATATTAAAAAATACATTGATGAACGTAAAGCCGCAGTGTTAGGTGGCGTGAGTTACCAACTAGTGACTTTAGCCGGCGTTTTTGAAGCGACTGCGGGTAGCGATATTGGCTCTACGCATAATGGTTTGTACGCTGAAGCGGCTTGGCGTTTACCGATTAACCGTGGCGTGTGGGGTATTACACCTTCAATTGGTTACGCTTATAACAGCGATAAGTTGAATAACCACTTATACGGTGTATCGTCTAGCGAAGTCGCGAAAGCAACGGCTGGTGGTGGTACGTTGACTGAATTTGATGCCGATTGGGATGGACAATACTTCGTGGGTCTTTCTGGTTACATGCACCTAACTCGAAGCATTCGTGTAACTGGTGGTATTCGTTACACTAACTTGGAAGGTGATATTGAAGGTAGCCCAATACTTGAAAGTGGGGTGAATACAACAGCTAATGTGGGCATAGCATACGTGTTCTAACTATCTGAACTGATTCAGAAAAGGGGTTGATGCATTACATCAACCCCTTTTTTATTTTAGCTGAGATAGCATGGGGTTAAGCATTAAAAATTTGGGTGAACTCAGCGGCAGATAAATGGTATTGACGAGGGCATTTACCCCAAGTTACTAGCATTCTGCGGTACTTCTCTAACATTGGCATTTGGCTGTTAAAGTGATGGTCGTTCTTTTCGAATTGAGGATAAAGTCCTTCAGATTCAGTAAGGAAGCGAACATAATGTACAACTTGCGCTTCGGTCGCAATATCAAAGCCTAAGAACTGTAGGCGGCGTTGATCGACATCTTTACGCTCAGCTTCAGAAAGCATTTTGTTTGACTCTTGCATCGCATGATACATTTCCATAATGGCAATCACTTCACGGCACTCTTCTTCCGTTAAGCAGCCAAACTCTTTATTCAGTTCGTTCATTTGCAAAGCGTATCCGCGCTCTACAATGGTCTGCAAACGTTGGTACTTTGCAGCGTTGTCTGGGTTCATTTGCGACATTAGGTAGTATTGATTTGAAAGGATCAAACGTTGAGCGTTTGTCATATCCATTGGAGCCTCACTAGATTTAATTTGATTTTATTGTTGAAACTAGATTAACAGTGTTTATTCATATTGAAACATGATCTCAACACCGATTTAATATCATTCGTCGATTTTTTCATCATAGTCGTTCTCTCTATTTTTAAGAATAAACGAAATTTTAAGAATAACCGAACGGGAAAAGGATGAAAAAAATACCAGCGTTTAAGCTGGTATTATCGTCAAATGTACAAGAGATACTATTGAGTTTAGTATTTTACATTATCATTATACTGGCTAAGGATGCTGACCATTTTATCCATCGTCTCTTTCGATGGTGGATTTGTCCCTTCCAGCGGATAATCGTAACCCAGCGCTTCCCATTTATGAGCGCCTAGCTTGTGATAAGGCAGTAACTCAACCTTTTCGATATTGTCCATATCTTTGATAAATTCGCCAAGCATGTGAGCTGACTCTTCGTCATCCGTATACCCTGGAACAATCACATAACGGATCCACGTTTTTTGACCAAGTTTGTGTAAGTAACGAGCAAAGTCGAGCGTTCGCTTATTTGATACACCAATAAAATCATGATGGATTTCATCTTTCATGTGTTTTAGATCTAGCATTACCAGATCGGTAGCGTCTAAAACTTCATCAACGACATCAGTGTGCTTACGAATATAGCCATTGGTATCAAGGCAGGTGTGGATACCTTCAGCTTGTGCCGCTCGGAAGAAATCACGAACGAATTCTGGCTGCAACATGGCTTCACCACCAGAACAAGTAATACCTCCACCAGAAGCTTTCATAAAGTGGCGGTAAGATTTCGCTTCTTTGATAATTTCTTCAACAGTGACTTCTCGGCCATCATTAACATCCCAAGTATCACGGTTATGACAATACATACAACGCATTAAACAGCCTTGTAAGAACACAATAAAACGGATTCCAGGGCCATCGACGGTGCCACATGACTCGAATGAGTGAATACGACCAGATGTTGACATAAGCTCATCTCAAATAGGTAATTTAATGACTATTTTATTACAAATAGTAAGGGATATATAGCCCTACTTCAGTGCTAGAGCTGTGTATTTGTAAGGAAATAGGTAAGAAATCATAGATACGAATTTGAGGTAAAATTTTGTTTGAGTGATAAGGAAAAAGAGTATAAAAAATCCACTGTGGAATACCATCAGTGGATTTTTAAAATAAGGCATATTAACTCTCTAGAGTACATTGCATAAGTTTAGAAGAAGCCAAAGAGCGTCAGTGCGCCTACCCCATAGGCTGACGTCTCATCTTCCTTGAAATCAGACGTTTTAGCTGAGAATGTGAAAGATGCGCCTAGCGTTTGATTATACCAAACAGCGCCTAAGCTTGCGGTGGCTTGAGTATTTTGTAAAGTCACTGGATAAACTTCATCAGGAACTGGCCCATCGATAGTGATGTCATTAAAACGGTAGCGGCCTTCTACGCCAGCGAACAGATAAGCACTACTTGAACCTTGCATGATCATACCGGGCAGAAACGAGTTTTCCATTGAAACCCTTGCGGAACCAATACTGCTATCTAAACCTGAGCCCCAACGCCACATCATCCCAGTTGCGATTTCACTACGGTAATTACCCGCCATCACTCTAGAGATGTTTTTTATCTCGTGTTGAGTACCGCCACTTGATCGGCTACGAAACAGGGCATTATGAGTTTCAAACTCAAAGTTGCCTAGCATTTGATCTTCGACTTGATAATCCCAGCCTTCAGGTTGAGTTGATCCTGTAATGCTGTGAATGAAATCTTGAGCGACATCGGCTAAAGAGTTTGGACCTGTGGAGCCAACCAAGAAGCCGTACCGATCAGCTCTATAGGCTGAAATATTAGCAATATCCGTTTGGAAAAAAAGTACACCAGCATAAGGGCGCTGATCGACTTGAGGCGTGGACTCTTCAATTTTCTTTGGAGTATAAATGGTTTGCCCAAGCGTAAAACCTACTTTATGGGCCGCACCACCAAAGGTTCCAAATGAGCTAGTGATAGGAGTCAGAACAGGCGAAAGGCTAACCTCATCGGAAAAATAAGAAAGGAATAGACCATTGGTATAGTCTTTATCAACACCAAAAATACCATCATTATCTAAGCTAAATGTAAACGTACCAGCATGAGAAAGTGTTGATGATAGTGAGAGCAGGGCGAGTAATAGAGGCTTCTTCAAGTTCATGTTAATTACGACTTAATATTAGTTGCTTGTATCGTACCTGAGAATAAAAAAAAACCCACTCCTAAGAGTGGGTTTTGATACCAAATCTATAATAAATTATAGAGATTCAGTGAAAGTACGTGCGATTACGTCTTGTTGTTGCTCAGTAGTCAGAGAGTTGAAACGTACAGCGTAACCCGATACACGGATAGTAAGCTGAGGGTAGTTCTCTGGGTGCTTAACTGCGTCTTCTAGAGTTTCGCGGTTAAGAACGTTCACGTTAAGGTGTTGACCACCTTCAATACCAGTTTCGTGGTGGAAGTAACCATCCATAAGACCAGCAAGGTTAGAACGTTGGCTATCTTCTTCTTTACCTAGTGCATTTGGCACGATAGAGAAAGTGTAAGAGATACCATCTTGAGCATCAGCAAACGGTAGTTTACCTACAGAAGTAAGTGAAGCTACAGCGCCTTTTTCGTCACGACCGTGCATTGGGTTTGCACCAGGAGCGAAAGGAGCACCAGCGCGACGACCATCTGGAGTGTTACCCGTTTTCTTACCGTACACAACGTTAGAAGTGATAGTAAGGATAGACTGAGTAGGGATCGCATTGCGGTACATAGTCAGTTTACGGATTTTGCCCATGAATGTAGAAACAAGTTCACATGCGATGTCATCTACGCGTGAATCGTTGTTACCAAATTTAGGGTAGTCACCTTCGATAGCGAAGTCAGTAGCAATACCATCTTCATCACGGATAGGAGAAACTTTAGCGAATTTGATTGCAGACAGTGAGTCAGCAGCAACTGACAGACCAGCAATACCACAAGCCATAGTACGACGAACGTCACGGTCATGAAGAGCCATTAGAGACGCTTCGTAGCTGTATTTGTCGTGCATGTAGTGAATGCTGTTTAGCGCAGTCACGTATTGCTTAGCTAGCCAATCCATGAAGTGATCTAGACGATCCATTACTTTATCGTAATCAAGAACTGCATCAGTCATTGGCGCTTCTTTAGGGCCGACTTGCATTTTCAGCTTCTCGTCCATGCCGCCATTGATTGAGTAAAGCATTGTCTTAGCAAGGTTTGCACGAGCACCGAAGAACTGCATTTGTTTACCAACAATCATTGGAGAAACACAACATGCAATTGCGTAGTCGTCAGAACCAAGGTCAGGACGCATTAGATCATCGTTTTCGTACTGGATAGAAGAAGTATCGATAGATACTTTTGCACAGAAACGTTTGAAGCCGTCAGGTAGTTGCTCAGACCAAAGAACAGTGATGTTTGGCTCTGGAGAAGGACCCATAGTGTATAGGCTGTTTAGGAAACGGAAGTTTGAACGCGTAACTAGAGTACGACCATCAACACCCATACCACCCATAGATTCTGTAGCCCAGATAGGGTCGCCAGAGAACAGCTCATCGTATTCAGGAGTACGTAGGAAACGAACCATACGTAGCTTCATTACGAAGTGGTCAATCATTTCTTGAGCTTGAACTTCAGTGATGATGCCAGCAGCGATATCACGTTCGATGTAGATGTCTAGGAAAGTCGAAGTACGACCTAGAGACATTGCAGCACCGTTTTGAGATTTAACAGCAGCTAGGTAGCCGAAGTAAGTCCATTGGATAGCTTCTTGAGCAGTTTGAGCTGGCTCAGAAATATCACAGCCGTATTTCGCAGCCATAACTTTAATTTGGCCTAGAGCGCGGTGTTGCTCAGCAATTTCTTCACGAAGTTGCATTGTAGCTGCTAGGTCTTCGCCATTTTCAAAACGCTCTTGTAGAGAAGCGAATTGAGCTAGCTTGTCTTTCATTAGGTAATCAATACCGTAAAGTGCAACACGACGGTAGTCACCGATGATACGACCACGGCCGTAAGCATCAGGAAGACCAGTCAAAACACCAGACTTACGACATTTTAGGATATCAGGAGTGTAAATATCGAAAACGCCAGCGTTGTGTGTTTTGCGGTATTCTGAGTAGATTTTTGAAACCATAGGGTCAAGAGTTTCGCCGTATGCTTTACAAGAACCTTCAACCATACGCACACCACCGTTAGGGATGATTGCACGTTTTAGCGGTTTTTCAGTTTGAAGACCAACAATAGTTTCTAGGTCTTTTTCAATGTAGCCTGCATCGTGAGCAGTGATGGTAGAGATAACAGAAGTATCAAAATCAACAGGAGCTTTTGTTGCGTTTTCCTGTTTGATACCTTCCATTACCGAAGCCCAAAGCTTGTTAGTTGCTTCAGTACCTTCAGAAACTAGGAAAGATTCGTCACCTTCATACGGTGCGTAGTTCTTCTGGATAAAATCGCGAACGTTAACTTCGTTTTGCCATTCACCTTCAACAAAACTTTCCCAAGCTTTAGCAAATTGCTCTGCCATGACATACCTACCTTTTTAGTAGTAAAAACACGTACCGATTCACTGTAGAGACAGTTATCCCAGAAACGGGAAAGGTACACTCTTATTAAATAACAATATCTATATTTACGTGAACTAGTCACATAACGATATATATTGTCACTATTCAACATATGGTGACTTACTAAGTTGAAATCAATAGTACACTAAAATTTTTTTGCAAACCTTAAACTAAATCAATAAATGCTAAAAAAATTTGAAACAGCTAAATAAAATTTGAGTGACGGGTTGCGTCACTCAAATTTACTTTACTGGTTCTTACTCAATTATAAGAAACCAGGGATGCCGTATTGACCTTCAAGCATACCAACTGCAAGCATGGCAATTAGACAGATAACAAGAACGCCACCAGGGATCACGATACGGTCAACAAAAGAAAGTTTTGCTGCACGAGTCTTATCACCAATTAGGCCATTGTTATCTAACAGCATTGTTAGAGCCCAAGCTAGAACAGGGTTCACTACTGCAGAAGCAAAGATACAAATACCAGCAGATTGTGAATCCTTAGTGTCCTTAACCATTTGCATGCCCGCTTCAAGTAGAGGTAAGAAAACACCTACTAGAAGAGCGATACGCATTACAGGTGGCCATACTGCTACATCCATTGGGAAACCAAGAATAGCAATAGTCATAACTAATAGACCAAGAATGATGGCACCGCCAGGAATTGGACGTTTTGCAATCGCAGCTGGGATCATGTAAGTACCCCAAGATGAAGTGATGTTACCACCACCAACCGCTGTACCAACGATTTGACGGATAGAACACATAGTCATCGTGTCATCAACGTCCATTAGAACTTTTTCAGTTTTACGTGGGTAGTTTAGCTCTTGGAAGATACGGTGACCTAGGAAGTCAGGAGACCACATCGCAACCGCTAGAATAGCAAACGGTAGAGAAGCAATGAAGTGCTCAAGGTTAGGAAGACCTAGCATCCAACCTTCACTTGTAGAGCCCCACCAGTAAACAGGGTTTAGATTTGGAAGACCCATTTGAGTTTCAAATTGAAGGTCGAAACCAGTACCGAAAATTAGTGCAACAATAAGACCTGTTACCGCACAAGCTGGAATCGCTAACCAACGTTTGTTGATACGAGCAAGGAAAGCATAAAGAACAATGTTAACCGCTAAAACAACAAGACCGACGTAGCCCATGCTGCCTTTTACGACTTCAGCTGACTCTAGGCCAGTTGCCCAATTTTGGATTTGTCCAATTTGGCTCATTGCACCGGTAAAACCGAGGAAAACTAAGAGACCACCAGCCACCCCTTCACCAGTCAAATTAACCAGTTTGGAGCCACCTTTAAAGTAACTAAGCAGAAGACCAAAGACACCCAGAAGGATTGCAAGAGCAAGAGGGTGAGCACCGGCAAGCGCGATTGTGCCGATTAATGGGATCATTGGACCGTGGTTACCCGCAAGGTTTGCTCGAGGGTTAATAAAGCCAGAAGCTAACACACAGAATAGAAGTGCAGGAATAAGCATTTCAACACGTGCCACTTCGATTGCAAACTCTTTACCAAGATTTACGTGGTCCCAAGCCGCAGTTAGGCCATCTGCCCAAGACATCATTACCGCAGAGTACATCGCGATGATACCGATAGTACCAGCAAGAGCAGGAACTAAATCTTCAAGTTCAAAGCGGAAGTCACGACCGGGTAAGTTTAAACCAAAACGACGTGGCTTCATGATTTGAAGTTCGTGGTCAAGATATTCAGAACGGCCTGCAAACTCAGACGCCGGACGGTGTAGCTCTTGATAGCTCTTCTCGTCCACTTCTGAGTGCTCTTTGTTTACGTCTGACATAGATTCCTCATATTTTTAAAAGTTAGTAATTCTATTTTGAATTCTATAAACCCGCGTCCTGCGGTAATTCCTTGTGCTAAGGCATATAATGTAACACGTCTATTATGTGCCTGTGCATAGCCAATGAAAATTTGTAAAGCCTTAAACCGCGCTTTATCTTTGTCGCGAGTCTACCAATCTTACCCTTTTGGGTGATTGATCTTGATCACTTTAAATTATGGATGTGAAAGAAAACAACAAAAAGTATCATCTATGGTTATTGCCGCGGATATTGCGTGTAATTTGATTACATAAAGTGAACAAAGCTAGATGTGCTGTTTGGTCTCACACTTGTGTGATGAACCGTTTACAAGCTCATGTTTTTACCATGCAAAATTGATTTCTGGCGCTAAACTTGCTTAAGATTCAGCAATGACTTTTAAATGGCGATCACTTGCCGCTTCAGGATAATAAAATGAAAAATAACAAAGTATTGCCGTTAGTGGCGTTAATATCTGGCTTATTAGTTGGTTGCGGCGGTGGAGGCGGCGGCGGTGGCGGTGCTCCCGCAGCCCCAACATATACTTGGCAGTTTGTTCATTTATACAGCGATGTAAAATCTTCTATTGGTGCAGGCTGCAGTATTTATTCTGATGATCAAACAACTGCAGGTAACGTGATTGCAGCGAGAATAGCGGATGAAGGCTTTAATGTGTTGTACCACAATGCTGATGGGTCTGTGATTACAGAAGAAACAATCACAGATATTCCTGCCACTGGGAAGGTTGTCATTGATAGTGGCCTCATACCGGATAATGGTTATGTTTCCCTTGAAGAAGTTGTAGGAGGGCTGGGCAATCGTAACGATGTGTATATGTTCACCGTCCAGAAAGATCTAATGACGAATTTAGTTCTTAATGTTAGGCAGCAAGCCAACCGCTCAAATAATTGTTATCAAGGTGAACAATTTAATTTAACACTGTCTGATAACGCTGCTGTTGCTGTGGCGCAAAGTAGTGTAGATACCAGCTACTACCAATCAAGCTATGTTAATTCTCTGGTAAGTGGCCGTGAGCTTTCAGCTAATATACCTGTTAAAGCACCTTTAGTTGGAACTAAGAGCGTGCTGGTTACTGCGTTTGACACATTGGCAAGTAACCCTCAAGAGTATGAAGAGTTAAAGCATTTTACTTTCGTTCCTTCTACATCTATTTATGATTCTACTAATCCACCGACAAATCTCCCGTCTGTCTCAATGCGAGATGTGGATGTTGATGGTCTGAATATTATCCCGAACGGTTTCTCAATTGATAACACTAGTAATGTAGAATTAGCATACGGAAATGATGTGTATCAATGGCAGCCTTTGTATAACAATGCCACAACGTTATCGTATTCAAGTAGCAACTTATCAGCGACTAGCTGGGGAGTGAAAGCAAATGGTATATCTACAAATGGATCGTGGAGCGTGAATACATTGAAACCATTCTCCGGGGTAGATTTGAATGTATCAATTCCGTCAGTAAGCGATTTTTCCTCAACTGCAGTAGATACCAGTTGTACAGCAGATTTCTGCGTCAGCTCTGCTGGTTTCACACCTAGTGATTTCGATTTACAAAGAACTCACGTAAGAGGTGTGACAAGTCTAAATTATGACTTTTACCAAACGATTTTTGCACCAGCAAACGCTAATCAAGCTTTGATGAAAAGCTCTGTTGTTACTTTTCAACAAGTTGCTTCTGATAGAATCGAGATTGGTGTAGCTAAGCTTGATTTAGAAAACGCAGACTCAGTTGCATGGTTCATGGAGAAGAGTATGAACTTACAAAGCATTGTTGATATTGACTTAGCTAACTATACGGATGTAAATGGCTCAGTTTCTTTACCTACGCCCGTAAAAAATCGGAATGTCTCAATGTTAAGCTTATCAGTTGTAGCGCTGGAAAATAGCGTCAATTAAATTGTAATGATGTAACATAATTGAAACTAATCAAAGCCCCTTGATAGGGGCTTTTTTACAGCTTCTATTCACCATAAAAAGATGAAAATACCATTTTGTGCATATTAATTTGGATAAAATGACTAGTTATTTGTTGTTTTATAAGTTAATAATTTGTTGCATGTTTTTTCGTTGAGTGCTAATTTGTATTGCAATTAAAGGTCGGAGTACCTTAGCAGTAATAATAAATTAGGGAGCAACAGCGCATGAATGAAGTACCAGCGCTTGATATAAAAGAACTGCACAAGACATTTGGTCAAAACGAAGTCTTAAAAGGCATCTCATTATCTGCACACAAAGGAGATGTGGTGTCTATCATCGGCTCTTCCGGTTCAGGCAAGAGTACCTTTCTACGCTGTGTCAATTTACTCGAAACCCCAACCGCGGGTGAAATTTGGGTGAACGGCGAACTTATTCAAATGAAAAACAACCGTGCAGGAGAGGCTGTTCCAGCCAATGAGAAACAGGTTCAACGTATCCGCTCTCGTTTGGCAATGGTATTTCAAGGTTTCAATTTATGGTCTCACATGACGGTATTGGAAAATATCATTGAAGCACCTGTTCATGTCCTCGGCGTTCCAAAAGCTCAAGCATTAGAAAATGCAGAACTTCTGCTGCAAAAAGTAGGGTTATACGAGCGAAAAGATTACTACCCTGGTCACTTATCTGGTGGGCAGCAACAGCGAGCAGCAATAGCAAGAGCCTTAGCGGTTGATCCTGAAGTGATGTTATTTGACGAACCTACCTCAGCACTTGACCCTGAATTGGTTGGTGAAGTATTAGGCGTTATGCGTGATTTGGCAGAGGAAGGCCGAACTATGCTAGTGGTGACTCACGAAATGGCTTTTGCTCGCGATGTATCTAATCACGTGATGTTTCTACACCAAGGCTTAGTTGAAGAGCAAGGTAACCCTGCGCAACTCTTTACTAATCCAGAATCTGAACGCTTACAACAGTTTATTTCGTCAATTTACTAACCTTTATTAACGTTCAATAAAGGTTAATTCGTGGCGATGAAAAGTAAAACACAACACAACGAAAGCAACATAAAATAAGTAACAATCCACAGGAGTATGGAAATGAAAAAGTGGTTATTAGTGGCAGCGATTGCTGCAACAGCAGCAACTGGAATGGCACAGGCTAAGGAATGGAAAACAGTACGTTTTGGTATTGAAGGTGCTTATCCTCCATTTAGTTGGACAGAAGCGGACGGCTCGCTTAAAGGCTTTGATGTTGACATGGCAAATGCGCTTTGTACTGAGATGAAAGTGAAATGTAAGATCGTCCCTCAAGATTGGGATGGTATTATTCCGTCACTTCTTGCTCGTAAGTACGATGCAATCATTGCGGCAATGTCGATTACTGAAGAGCGTAAGAAAAAAATTGATTTCACAGGCAAGTACGCACTAATCCCAAATAAATTCATTTCGAAAAAAGGTGCAAACTTAGACTTCTCTAAAGAAGGGCTAAAAGGTGTGAAAATTGGTGTTCAACGTGCAACAACTCATGATAAATACCTAACAGATAACTATGGCGATGCCGTTGAGATCGTTCGTTACGGTTCATTTGATGAAGCATATTTAGATCTCGCTAATGGTCGTATTGTGTCAGTACTTGGTGATGCATCAGCGCTAGAAGAGGGCGTATTGAACAAAGCTGGTGGTGAAGCTTATGAGTTTGTAGGTCCATCATTGACAGATCCTAAGTGGTTTGGTGAAGGTTTTGGTATCGCTCTACGCAAACAAGATAAAGCACTAACTAAAAAGCTAGATGCGGCTATTTTATCTTTGCGCGACAAAGGTATCTATCAAGATATCGCGGCTAAATACTTCAACTACGACGTATACGGTCAATAGTCTTCATGCGAGAGGCTGTTATCTAACATAACAGTCTCTTACCTACCGTTAGACACTTTCATTCCACAAGCGACTTACTCAATTATTACAGGTGGATACCTGTTGTGGTGATAACCATATTAACCTAGCCGTTTGTTGAATGATGGTATTCCTGACTAGTCGTTTTTGCTGGGAATTATTATGCTGGATTTACAAGGATACGAAGCCTCAATATTTAATGGGGCCATACTGACGATACAAGTGGCAATACTGTCACTGATTCTTGCCATGATACTAGGGATGTTAGGTGCACTTGCAAAACTGGCTCCTTATCGCTGGGCTAGAGCTATCGCGACTCTTTATACAACTGTTATTCGCGGGATCCCTGATTTAGTTTTAATGATGCTGATCTTCTTCGGTGGTCAGATCTTATTGAATAACAGTTTATATGCCATCAATGAGTGGCTGAATGAGTGGTTTACTTCAAGTGATCCAAGCCATGAGTGGGTAGATTATCTGCCAGATTATATCGATGTGAGTCCATTCATCGCGGGTGTTTTAACCATTGGCTTTATATTTGGCGCTTACATGGCAGAAACGTTCCGCGGAGCGATAATGGCAGTCGATCACGGCGAAATGGAAGCGGCAAAAGCGTATGGAATGAGCACCGCTTTGGCATTTAGACGTATCTTGCTTCCTCAAATGATCCGTCATGCGTTGCCTGGTTTTGGTAACAACTGGCTAGTTCTACTGAAAACAACGGCGCTGGTATCGATCATTGGCTTAGATGATATGGTTCGAGTTAGTTCATTGGCTGCCGGTTCAACCAAGATGCCATTTACCTTCTACATGTCTGTAGCATTGATCTTCTTATTCTTTACCAGCGTTTCGACAGGCTTGCTTAAAGTGGTCGAACGTAAATTTAGTATTCACGCGAGGTAATTATGGATTTTTCATTAGTGATTGAAAGCTTGCCCATATACCTTGATGGATTATGGACGACCGTTTGGATGGTGCTATGTGCCCTAATCATTGGATTGACGGTTGCGATTCCGCTGGCTGTTGCACGAAATAGTCATAATTATGCGTTCAGTGGACCCGCTTGGACATTTATTTATTTTTTCCGTGGTACGCCATTACTGGTTCAGTTGTATTTGATTTATTACGGAATGGATCAATTCTTTCCTGTAAAAGGGACACTTTGGGAGCATGCTTGGTTCTGTGCATTGATTGCATTTGTACTAAACACTTCCGCATATACAGCAGAAATCATCCGTGGTGCGATTAACGGCTTACCGAAAGGGGAAGTGGAAGCGGCAAAAGCTTATGGCATGAGCACGTGGAAAACTTACCGCAGAATCATATTGCCGAGTGCTCTAAGACGCGCATTGCCAGCATACAGTAATGAGGTGATCTTCATGCTTCATGGTTCAGCTGTAGCGGGTATTGTGACCATCATGGATCTCACTGGCGCAGCACGATTAGTCAACTCACGTTACTACGCACCATTTGAGTCATTTTTAACTGCTGGGCTATTTTATATGTGCTTAACGTTTATCATCATTGCTTGCTTTAAGTTTGCAGAGAAACGCTTCTTAGCTTATATGAGACCGTTAAGCTAGAGTTAAAAACTTGGTTATTCGAACAAACGAAAGAGGGAGGCCAAATTGCCTCCCTCTTTTTTATTGATCGTGTCTTTATTTGTATCAACTTGAGTTGTTTTGACTACTTAAAAGTAGACCAAATTGGTGCATGATCTGATGGCTTTTCAATTCCACGTAATTCATAGTCAATACCGGCATCGGTACATTGGCTTGCTAAACTTGGGGTTGCGAGAACCACATCAATACGTAGGCCACGGTTATCAACGAAACCTTTCGAACGATAGTCAAACCATGAGTACTGATCAGTGACTTCTGGGTGCAGTTTCCGGAACGTATCTTCAAAGCCCCAATCCATCAAGGTTTTCAGCCATTCACGTTCAATCGGCTGAAATGAGCATTTTCCTGTTTTTAGCCAGCGTTTTGCATTAGGAGCGCCAATCCCGATATCGGCATCAATTGGGCTGATGTTAATGTCACCCATAACGATGATTTGCTCATCATTACTGTGGTGGTCATTTAAGTAAGACATCAAATCTTTGTAAAACTGTTCTTTATACGGGAACTTTGTTTCGTGACTAACATTATCGCCTTGAGGGAAATAACCATTAAGTACCGTGACTTTCTCTCCATTCTCATCTTTAAAAGTGCCGATAATCATTCGTTTTTGATGTTCATCGTTATCGGTTGGGAAACCTTTCTGGATTGACAGCGGCTCTTGCTTACATAGCATTGCGACGCCGTAATGGGCTTTCTGGCCATGAAAGTAAACTTTGTAGCCCATCGCTTCAACATCCTCTATCGGAAAAGCTTCATCATGAACTTTAATTTCTTGTAGGCCGATGACATCAGGTTGATGCTTGTCAATGATAGCTTGAAGCTGATGTAGGCGAGCTCTTAGGCCATTGATATTAAAGCTGATTACTTTCATTGGGTATCCTTTAAATGAGATGGATTATCTTTCAAGAATGTTACCACTATCATAATAGAGAACAAGTAAAATAGGGAATAAGTAAAATAGAGAGTAAGCGCCAAGTTGACCCGTATACTTGGTGGAATGCGCCATGACAGAAGGTAACTAAGAGGTGTAAAAATCTTATGACAACACATTGTTAACATTTACTCTAACTTTCGATTGATATCTAAGATAATTATGGTGTAATTGATAACTAAGCTATTCACATGGTAGTGAAAAAGTTTTTGGCTTAAATATAAGGAAGTATCATGCGAACCCTATCTGTTCAGTGGAAGATAACCTTATTAGCAGGATGCTGCTTGTTGGTTACTTCTCTATCCCTTATCGGCTTTTCGGTCTATAACGCTGTCAACAATCAGAAAATCATTAAATCTCAAAGTTCAGAGTCTGTGATCAATAAATCTCAGCAACTTCTGGAGAACCGTGCTCAATTAAATGCGACAGAAGTACAGGCCTATTTAGTTGAAGCGGTGCATCGTGCTGAAATGCTCGCGTCTACTGCCTTGTTTCTAAAGCGTAATGCAGAAGATAACTTTACAGCGAGTGAGGAGCTTCGAACGGCACTCGACGAGATGGTTCGTCAATCGGTCTCGGAGTTTGACGCCATTCAGGGAGCTTATTTGGTCTTTAACCCCGACTCATTAGATGGTGAGGACTCTAACTACACCGATGCTGATTACGTTGGATCAAATGATATTGGCCGCTTTGCTCCATATTGGATCGTTTCAGAAAATGGGGAGAATATTTTAGCTAATGTCCTTAGTGAACAGACATTAAAAGAGCCAAGCAATAGTGAACGCTTTTTTTGCCCGATAGCAAGTGGTGAAACGTGCGTAACCACGCCACGGTTTGTTAAGAAAGATAACGGCCAATTTCTGACATCTTCTATTTCTGTTCCGATTAAAGTTGATGGTGAATCGATAGGTTTCATGGGGATTGATTTAAAGCTCGATGGTCTTGCCAATGTTGCAACCGCTTCAGATTCAAGCCTATTTAATGGAAGCGGGAAAGTCTCAATTATTAGCCTTGATGGAAGTGTCATCGCTTCAGATGATCGAACGATAAGTGTTGGATCTTTTTTTGAAAATGAAAACCTATCACGTGATGACGTAACCGATCTCCTGTTTAGTGAGGAAGTGCAAACGAAATGGAGCACTTCAGGTGAGCAACTGATCGTCTTCTCCCCAGTTAAAGTTGCCAACCAAACGTGGGGTGTGGTTTTTGAAATGCCACGGGATAGCGTATTAGCCGATGCGGATCTGCTTGACCAAGTGATCACAGAACAAGTGGAACAAGGTGTAAAAACGGAATTGTTTGCTGGCGCTCTTTTTGTGATTTTTGGATTGGTGGTGATTGCGCTGGCGTCGTTAAGCATTGTTAAGCCAATTAGGCTGATGGTGGCGAGGTTGCAAGATATCGCGTCGGGAGAAGGGGATCTGACTCAGAGGATCCCTGTATCAACAAAGGATGAAATAGGGCAATTAGCCGAAGGTTTCAATCTATTTTTAGATAAGCTTCAGAATACGATAAAGCAAGTGGTGCAGACAACCAGCCAAATTGTGGGTACGACCGATCAGGCGAAACTGGCCGCGACAGAAACTCGCGGAAGCAGTGACGCTCAATTTAGAGAGGTTGATCTTGTTGCAACTGCATCTGAAGAGATGACGCAAACCGCAAGTTTAGTGGTTCAAAATGCAGAAACAGCCCTGAAAGCCGCGCATCTGGCCAATGAGTCTGCAAGTAAAGGGCAGCAAGTGATCGAACTCTCCTCTTCTGAGATGGTTAAGTTGGTTGATCGAATGACAAGCGCTGTGCCTGTGGTAGAAGAGCTGGCTAAAAATAATAGTAACATTACAGAAATTCTCGCTGTGATCGAGGGAATATCAGAGCAGACTAACTTGCTTGCGCTTAATGCCGCTATTGAAGCCGCTAGAGCAGGTGAACAGGGAAGAGGCTTTGCTGTCGTTGCTGATGAAGTGCGTAATCTGGCGAGTAGAACACAAGCATCGGTAGGCGAAATTCGTGGTGTGATTCAAAAAGTCCAGCAGGGAACTGAAGATGTGGTTGAAGCGATTCAAGAAGGTAACTACTTAGCGAATGGTACTGCGCTTCATGTACAAGAAGCAGTGGCTGAGTTAAGTGCTATATTTGAATCTATCGCAGCAATTAGTGATATGAATAGCCAAATAGTTCGAGCAGCAGAAGAGCAGCAGTCTGTGTCTGGCGAAGTTAACCAAAATGTGTCTAATATTCGTGATTTAAGTGCGAGAATTTTAGAGCAAGCGGAAGCCTCGGAAAGAGTGGCAAATCAAATCAGTGACTTTTCTTCAACCCAGCAAACGCTGGTGGACCAGTTTAAAGTGTGAGCTTATTTTGATTCTTAAGAGCAATGATTGAACAAAAGGAGCTGAATTCAGCTCCTTTTTTAATGGTTTAAATATTGAGTATTCTCGTTAATACCAACGCGAGAATTACCTATAGCTGGTTAAGGTTACTCATAACTGCTGAGAATTACTCTTCGATGAACCAGTAACCTTTATTGATCAGTTCACAGATGAGCGCCACGTTCGCAGAGCTGATTTCTTGGCCGAGATTCTCTATTGCTAACCAATCTTGATCGCAAAGCAGCGTTATGATCGCTCTATCTTGCTCGGCAACTTTGATCACTTCGCCATTGATGTAAGCAATACCGCTGTCTTGCTCATGATATAACGCGCGTAAGCCTGCTACTCGGTTAATGACACCACCATTCATGATGTGCAGTTGTACTTCTTCTGCTGTCCATAATTGCTCTGGAGCGACAATATCAAGTTGATGGCGAGATTGGCTTAACATACAGCCCATAAAATCTTGAATGATCTCTGGGTTTTGCAAGCTAGAGTTCAACATAGTCGTTAAATGCTGCAAATCAGACGTTTGGATCTTTCCGTTTCCATCTTGCGTCGTCAGAGCGGGGTTATGCATATGCACATCGCCCATATCATGTGCTAATACGTAATCGGCAAAATTACTGATCAGCTCTTGTTCCTTTGGTGAACGGAAGCCGACAGAGTAGCTCATTGATGGCTCTAGTGCATAACCATCATGTGGGAAGCCTGGTGGAATATAGAGAATGTCGCCAGGTTCTAGAATGTCATCAATGATAGGCTCAAAGCCTTCAATTTGTCTCAGTGCAACGTGGCGGCTGGTCTCTTTGTATTGACCTTCGTCAAGTGCTCCAACACGCCAGTGACGCTGACCGCTCCCCTGAATGATAAAGACATCGTATTGGTCGATATGTGGGCCGACACCGCCATCTTTTACCGAGTAGCTGATCATTAAATCATCGAACAACCAATTAGGCATGCCTAGGAAAGGTTCGACTAACTGAGCCGCGCCAGAGTGCCAATGATTGGCTGCTTGTATAATGAAAGACCAATTGGTTTCGCCTAACGATTCGAATTTATCAGCGGAAAACGGGCCATGTTCGGCTACCCACTGGTCGTTTAAGTTGGAAACAAAGCGCGAATCAACCTCCTCTTCCATGGCTAACCCTGCAATCTCATCGGGGCTAATTGGGTCTTCAAAGTTTTTGAATCCCCCCTTGATGATGATTGGTTTTTTCTGCCAATATTCGGCAAGAAACTCATCGAGAGACACAGTCAGTTGGTACATTTTACAGCCTTGATTTAATGATATAGGGGGAGGGTTAAGCTTTCTTTAATTTGGCTTCACAGTCAGATTTGACAATTTTAAGCGCTTCAATAGCAACCTGAGGGTCGATGTCATTCTGTTCGAGTAAACAGATGAGGTCGACGGCCAATTTAACTTCTTCAGGTGCTTGTTCAAGTGTTTGTTGAGTCATAATTATTGATTCTTTTCACGAAACGTAATTTGTTTTTCAATTTTTAACATTGCTTCTTCACAGCGCTTTAAACGTTGCTCAGTCGCCAATAAGGTTTTTTGGGTTTGCTGTTGATAAAAAGAGGGGGCATTTTTCAATTCTTGCTCTTTTTCTATCACCATTTCTTTGAGGCGGCGAGTCCACTCTTGATGTTGTGCCAGCTCTTGATACAGCTCATTAATGGGCTTTCGATAATAGCTGCTGTGTTTGATCTCGCCTTTCCGAATTTTTTGAGTGGAAAGCTCACGCTGAATCGCGCCAATTTGAGCTAATAATAGCTCGGTAAGATATTCTGCGCGTGCTGGTGTTAATCGGTTGTGTTTCTTTTCTCTAACGATGCTCTCATAAGTACTTTTTGCTTCTTGTACACAGGGTACGATCAAGCGAGCTTTGCCATGAAATAGATGCTCATCAAATAGAGGGAGATGATGCTCACCTCTGCGACGATCAAGCTGCGCAGCCTGTTTGGATAAATCATCAAGAATAGTGGCTAATTGAGAGAAATTGTTCATAGATTCACGAACCACGCATTGTAAGCCAGCTTAACCGCTAATACGCTCACGACTGTGATGAACACAGGACGAATGAATTTAGCGCCGAATCGAATGGCAGAGTGAGCCCCCACGAATGCTCCGGCCATCAGACAAACACCCATGGTTAAGCCAAGTACCCAATCGATATGTCCAAGTATAGCGAAAGTGACCAGAGAGGTAATATTGCTGGTAAAGTTCATCGCTTTTGCAAGACCAGAAGCCAGCAAAATATTCAGTTTGTATAGCGCCATTGAACTCACCGTCCAAAAAGCACCTGTACCAGGCCCAGCGACTCCATCATAAAACCCCAGTGTTAAGCCTTGAAATACCTGTTTCTTTTTTAGTTTAGGGCATGGTGTCGGAGTGACATTCTGGCTGGCAGTCGGTGTTTTTTGGAAAATAGTATAGATAGCCGTAGCTAAAATAATCAGTGGCAGCACTTTCTCCAACCATTCTGTGCTGATCGCATCAACGACTAACGTACCAATAATGGCTCCAATAAGAGTTGAGATGAACGCATTCCGCCAGCATTCTGGTTTAAATAGTCGTTTTTTGTAATACGTTACCGCAGCCGTAAAAGAAGCAAACGTTGCGGCTAATTTATTTGTGCCTAATACAATATGAGGTGGTAAGCCAATGGATAGCAAAGCCGGAACGGTTAACATCCCGCCGCCACCAGCAACCGCATCGATAAATCCCGCAACGAAAGCCACAAGTGCTAAAACAACCAACATCGTCGGTTCAACAAATTCCATATAATTCCTAATGAGGCACTTTAATACTCACTAAACCTAATGGCTCATGTGCGTATATTGCTTGCCGTTCTAATATTTAATCGTTCTTTTAAAAGGTGGAAGCGAATCCAAAAGTGATTTGCCGTAGCGTTTGGTCACGATACGACGATCAAGGATGACGACTTTACCAGAATCTCTCTCTTTACGCAGCAAACGTCCTACAGATTGGATGAGCTTTTTACTCGCCTCAGGAACGGTAATTTGCATGAATGGGTTACCGCCTCGGGACTGAATATATTCAGAATGAGCTTGCTCAACAGGTGAGGTTGGTACACCAAATGGTATTTTAGTGATGATTAAGTTCTCAAGTAAATCTCCCGGCAGGTCTAATCCTTCAGAAAAGCTACCAGTGCCAAATAGAATGCTTGTTTTCTGACATTGAACGAGTGTTTTATGTTTTTTTAGAATTTCTCCACGTGAGCTATCACCTTGAATTTGCAGTGCCCAACCTCTTTTAACGAAATCTGTGGATAGAGCTTCTGCCACTTGATTCATCTGCCAGTAGGACGAAAACAAAATTAAGTTCGCTTTTTTATCCTCAATCAAATCAGGCAAAATTTCGATTAAGTGTTCGGTAAACTGAGGCGCTTGAGGTTCATATTTGACCGCTGGCACAATGAGTTCCGCCTGATTTTCATAATCAAAAGGCGAAGCTAATGCGAGGAACTGTGTTCCATTCTCTGCTTTTTCGCTGATCCCGGCTTGATGGCAGAAAAAGGTAAAAGAGTTGAGTGCTCTCATGGTCGCAGAGACTAAAACGGCACCAATACAACGACTCCAAATCTGTTGGTCGAGTTGCCAGCCGACTTCTAAAGGGGAAACATTGACGATAAAGTCGCCCTCTCTATCTGGGCTAAGTTCTAACCAGCGGGCGAGAGGAGCTCCTTTCTCTCGTTTTGGTTCAGCCATCAGATTCCACACTTGAGCTAAGTTTTCCATTCTTTGAACGTAGAAACCTAATTCAGCAAGAGCAGGTTCCGCAAGGCGAGAGGATATTTCACCATCTTTAACGCGCTCTGCGATAAGATCGGCAATCTTAGCAACCGCTACGCTTCCCTTCTTGCTGATCGTTTTTAGCTCTTTAGATTGATTTTCTAACCATTCAGGCAGTTCACCATGTTCAAATCGGTAGCGCTTATCTTCAAAATGCGATGCATCAAATTGCTGGCATAGTTGACTCAAGCTTGGAACCAGTTGCTGTACTGAGTCTTGCAGTTCATTTCTAAAGCGGCTGACTCGTTTCTCTTCTGCAAGAGCAGAGAACTTAGAGATAGATTGATTTAACTTCTCTAGCCAGCTTGCAGCACCTTTAAGGCTAGTGGCAGCGGATGAGTGGTCTCGTGCAACATGTGGAAGGTGATGAGCCTCATCGAAAATATAAATGGTATCTTCAGGTTCTGGGAGTATGACACCGCCACCTAAATCTGCATCAGCCATAACCAGACTGTGATTAGCGATGATGACGTCAGCTTTATCTAACTCAGAACGTGCTTTTTGAAAAGGACAGTCACGGTGTGAAGGCATGCTGTTATTGCAACTGTGCTTATCACTAACAATAAGTTGCCAGATGTCGTCTTTGAAAGATTTAGGCCATGAGTCTCGATCCCCATCCCATTTCCCTTGAGTCAGGCTTTTATGCATGGTTTGTAAAAGTTCGATATCTTTTTTTTGTGGTTTAGTCTCAAACATCGCCACCTGACCTTCATCTGCCCCACAAGCCGCAGCAAGCTTCTCTGCACAGCAGTAGCGTTGACGACCTTTCGCCAATATAAAAGAGAACTCGCGATCGGTGATCCTTCTATATAGAGGTAGGTCTTTATTCACGAGCTGTTCTTGCAGTGCAACCGTCGCTGTTGATATCACTATTTTCCGATTATTGACTACGGCAACAGGAATGGCCGCCATTAGATAGGCGAGCGATTTACCAATACCAGTCCCTGCTTCGGCAACAATAAGACGGTTTTTTTTATGGTATTGGCCACAAAGCGTTTTGGTTATTTCCGCAACGAGATAATTTTGAGCGCGGCGAGGGACAAAGTTTTCCAGTTGAAATTGGAGGTTTTGATAACTCTTGCGAATGGATTGTTGGATTTTACTAGTAGACATATTGTGACCTGCTTAACGGGAAATGGATGGTAGCACATCTTGCTAAGCTTTTCTTTTTTACCAAAATGGTCTGCTTTTTAGGCAAAGATGGATCTTGTTCACAAAAAAAAACTGAACCTTTAGGAAACTGACATTAATTCATATGGTGAAATATATAAAACCTTAAATTAGTGCTTTATGTGGTTTGATATTCTGTTTGGTTGTGTTTTTTAGTTGGTTTGTGGTCTTTAATTTCAAATTGTTGTTATTTTATTTATTTTGATTTTTTATGTTTTTGGTGAGATATTAGTCGAAAATGTGAATATAAATATGTAAGCTGTTGATTTTTAAAGGTTTGAGCGAGGTGTTAATATTTTTTTATGTTATTTGACACGCAGAATAATCTTTTGCAATCTAGACCTCGAAATTTAGAGGTGCTGATAAGTTTTCAACATAGAAAACGTCAGCGCTATCAAACTAAGGGAACCGGGCAAGGATTTCCCAAATTATAGAAAAGGCAGTGGATTATTATGAAAAAGACTCTAGTAGCTATAGCTATCGCAGCTGTATCAACTTCTGCATTCGCAGACGTAAGCAACCGTTCTGAAAACGCTAAACCAATGTTTGAATTCGATTCAATGCACAAAGAACAGTTTTCTGTTTCTGGTGCTGCTGGTATTGGTGGTTACTACGACACTAAAACTGATGCTATGTACGATGATTGGGCTACAGCACTAACAGTTTCAGTTTCTTACGAAAACAACCGTCTACGTGGCTATCTAGAAGTTGATCTAGAAATGAACTACACAACAGACAACAACGAAACTGATGCTGCTGGTTACGACATTGAATCTGGTCCAACTAGTGATGTAGATAAAGCTTGGGTTGGTTTCGAAACTGGTGCTGGTATTGTATCTTACGGTTGGGAAAACGACACAGCTCTTGATAAAGTAGATGGCGCTGGCGACTTCACTTACGAGTTTGGTTCTTCTGCTGCTGATGCATCTGATGCTCACAACGTATTCAAATTCCAAGGTTCAACAAGTGGCTTTGCTTACGGTATCTCTAGTTTTGACACTGATGATAGCCACAAAAAAGCTGATACTGGCGCGAATGGTTACTTAGGTTTTGAACACGAAATGTTCAATGTTTATGCTGGCTACGAAACTCGTAATAAGAAAAATGGCTACGATTACGATGTAGTTTCAGTTTCTGGTAACGTAACTCTAGGTCAATTCTCTATCGGTCTAAATACTTGGGTTAATGACAATGAAGAGAAAGCAAATGAAGATAAAGGTTTCTACACTTCAGCAGCTTACGCTCTTGATGATCAATTAACTTTAGCTGCAGGTTACAAATCTAACACAACAGAATCAGACAATGCTGGTACTGCAGATGTAGACACTGCTTACTTCAACGTTGCTGCTATGTACACAATGAATGATCGTGTAGACATGGGTATTGATATCCGTCGTGATACAGATGTTAAAGCTGGCAATGACGAAGAAACTTACGTATTTGCTGCTGCATTCTACAGCTTCTAATTATTACTTAATAAGTAATTGTTAATTGTTTTAAAAGCCAGTCTATGACTGGCTTTTTTCATTTTAGGAAAATTTTGTAGTAAGGAGCAGCGATTAAGTCAATACTTTACAGCTCTTTCCATTCCCCTGGCTTCAAATCACCCACATTCATATCACCCATCGAATAGCGTATCAGGCGCAGTGTCGGGAATCCGATATTGGCTGTCATGCGGCGCACCTGTCGGTTTCGGCCTTCAATGATAGTAATAGCTAGCCAAGTCGTTGGTATTGCCGCTCTAAAGCGCACTGGCGGTGTTCTGTCCCACACTGAAGGCTCTTGCATCACTTCAACTTGAGCGGGCAGTGTCATACCATCTTTTAGCTCTACACCTCTTCTCAATTTTTCTAAATCTTCCTCAAGCGGCGCACCTTCAACCTGGATCCAATAGGTTTTTGGCGATTTAGAGGATGGCTGAGTGAGTTGCGCTTGATAAATACCGTCGTTGGTCAATACCAGTAATCCTTCACTGTCACGGTCTAATCGACCAGCAGCATAGACATCTTTAACAGGGATGAAATCCGCAAGTGTCTTGCGTCCATCACCATCAGTAAACTGACTTAACGTATCAAATGGCTTATTAAATAAGATGACTTTTCTATCTTCAATTGCGATTCTAGGTTTCTTGTCTGCTCTATGAGATTTTGATGGTCGCTTTTTGAATGGCTTAGATGTTGCGCCATTTACTGCTTTATGTTTGAAATGAGAAGGTTTATCTGAAGTGCGATTATTATTATTTGCGCTTCTAGAACGAGAAGACATGTTAAGTACCTTGCAAAAATGTAAATGGACTGTATTCAAAAGTTTTCCCGAGAAGGGATTTGAGATATCATTTGCGCGCCTAAATGACACAACAACGAACAAGATAATAGACTATTCGTCATGTTTTGTTTAATTATAAGTGGTATACCAATCTACATATACGTTTATTGACTTGAATATCGAGTTATTAAGACTGGTACTGCCAATGCACTCACGGATTTGAACAAGCATTGCTCAGGCGGAGAATGCTTCGTTTAAAAAATATAAAGAGTGCAATTATGCGAGTAGGTTAGTGTTTCGCTAGCTTAGGAGCGCAATTCACATTGCTCTAATGTTACTAGAGCTTGTTAGAACTATAGGGAAATTTCATGCCTACAGAAAAACCAACCATTATCTATACCATCACAGATGAAGCACCGGCTTTGGCGACGTACTCTTTACTGCCAATCATTCAATCTTTTACGGCTTCATCAGGAATCAATGTAGATACCCGCGATATTTCATTGGCTGGGCGTATTATTGCTAACTTCCCAGAGCATTTAAAAGAAGACCAACGTATCTCTGATGCCCTTGCTGAGTTAGGTGAATTAGCGAAAACGCCAGAAGCGAATATCATTAAGCTTCCCAACGTATCCGCATCGGTACCACAGTTAAAAGCGGCGATTGCTGAACTTCAAGCGAAAGGTTACGCACTACCTAACTACCCTGAAGAGCCAAATACATACGATGAAAAGGCGATTCAAGCGACTTACGACAAGATTAAAGGCAGCGCAGTAAACCCAGTATTACGTGAAGGTAACTCGGATCGCCGAGCGCCACTTTCTGTTAAGAATTACGCGAAGAAAAACCCTCATTCAATGGGCGCGTGGTCTGCTGATTCTAAATCTCATGTTGCAAGCATGGATGATAAAGATTTCTTTGGTAGTGAAAAATCAGTCACTATCTCTGGTGAAACACAAGCTCGCATTGAATTTGTAGCCCAAGATGGAACGACTAAAGTACTTAAAGATGCACTAGCACTTCAAGATAAAGAGATCATTGATGCGTCGGTTTTGAATCAATCAGCTCTCGTTTCATTCTTTGAAAAAGAGATTGAAGACGCGAAAAAACAAGATGTTTTACTTTCGCTGCACATGAAAGCAACCATGATGAAAGTGTCAGACCCGGTCATTTTTGGTCATGCTGTTAAAGTGTACTACAAGGAAGTGTTTGCTAAATATGGCGACCTATTTGAAGAGTTAGGCGTTGATGTTAATAATGGCTTAGGGGATGTTTACTCAAAAATCGCATCATTGCCACAAGCTCAAAAAGAAGAGGTTGAAGCGGCAATTCTCGCGGTTTACGAGACTCAACCAGCACTGGCAATGGTTGACTCAGACCGAGGCATCACAAACTTGCACGTACCAAGCGATATCATCGTTGATGCTTCAATGCCTGCAATGCTTCGCTCTTCTGGTCAAATGTGGGGCCCAGACGGCAAACAAAAAGATACTAAAGCACTGATCCCAGATCGCTGCTATGCAGGTGTTTACCAATCGGTTATCGATTTCTGTAAAGAGAATGGGGCATTTGATCCAACCACCATGGGTAGTGTTCCAAATGTTGGCTTGATGGCTCAAAAAGCGGAAGAGTATGGCTCGCATGATAAAACATTCATCTTAGATGCTGCTGGTACCGTTCGCGTTGTTGATGCTGAAGGTTCTGTTTTGATCGAACAAATCGTCGAACAGGGTGATATCTTCCGTATGTGCCAAGTGAAAGATGCGCCAATTCAAGATTGGGTGAAACTTGCGGTTACTCGTGCCAAAGCATCGAATGTGCCTGCAATTTTCTGGTTAGATTCACAACGCGCACACGATGCAGAGTTGATTAAGAAAGTTGAAACTTATCTAGCTGATTACGATTTGTCAGGCTTAGAGATTAAAATTCTATCTCCTGTAGAATCAACAGAGTATTCGCTGGTTAGAATCCTAGAGGGTTTAGATACGATCTCTGTTACAGGTAACGTATTGCGTGACTACCTAACCGATCTGTTCCCAATTTTGGAACTGGGTACTTCTGCGAAGATGTTATCCATTGTTCCATTAATGAACGGCGGCGGCCTGTTTGAAACAGGGGCGGGCGGTTCTGCGCCTAAGCACGTACAACAAGTTGAAAAAGAGAACCACCTACGTTGGGATTCTTTAGGTGAGTTCTTAGCTCTAGCGGCTTCTCTGGAACATTTAAGTGTTGTTTCGGGTAATGCCAAAGCTCAGGTTCTAGCGGATGCTTTAGATAAAGCGACAGGTGACTTTTTAGATAATAATAAATCACCATCTCGTAAAGTGGGTGAGCTTGATAACCGTGGTAGCCACTATTATCTTGCGACATACTGGGCTCAAGCACTAGCAGATCAGAGTGTCGACGCTGATCTTGCTGCTGAGTTTGCGCCTATTGCTAAGCAGTTAGCAGACAACGAGAGTGCAATTGTGGCTGAATTGAATGATGCGCAAGGTGTTGTCGGTGACCTTGGTGGTTACTACTTCATTGATGATGCGAAAACATCAGCGTTAATGCGCCCGAGCTCGACGCTGAATAGCATTATTGAAGACTAGTGTTATTGAAGAAAAGCGCTATTGAACGTTAATCGTTGCTAATGCGTTGTCCAGTAAAAAACCCGCTAATGAATAGCGGGTTTTTTTATGTAACCATTTAGCTGTCGAGTAAGCATTGTTGAGATGGGTTGCTTACATTACGTATTTTTGGCTATTTTGTTGCTTCAATGGGCATGACGGAGCTGGCGTGTGAGCCTTTTGGCCCTTTTTCAACTTCGTACGCGACTTGTTGCCCGGCCTTTAAAGTGCGGTAACCATCCATTTGAATAGTGGAGTAATGTGCGAAAATATCCCCTTCTTCATCCTCCGGACTAATAAAACCAAACCCTTTAGCGTTGTTAAACCATTTTACTGTACCTGTAGCCATGCTATACGTCCTTAATGCATTTTATTACTGATATTGTTGTGGTGTAGATGAGTGTTTCTTTTCCCTAACACTCAATGAATTACCAACTGGTAAAAAATTGACCACTACGCACCAATGTAGCCAATGATTTCATCTAGTCAATAGTTCGATAGTATAAATAACAACATATTGGTAATTAAATCACCTTGCAATTAACTTGGCTGTAACTTTTTTGCAAACTGATATACTGTTAAGGCGAGATGGAAAATTTTTACTTGCTGTCTTTTTAATCAACAAGATACCGAATTAGTAGCAATCGCAATCTTTTATTTGCAGCGTTACCAATGGTGCATTAGTCTTTAGATGTGAAATGTTTTTTATAAGGATGTTTTGCAGTGTGCAAGTTCAAAGATTTATACGTCATTTTGTGAAATGATAAGTTTAGAAGTCCTACAAACATTGATGGCCATGAGTAAAAATTTTGAATGGGTAACTCCAGACTCAAACCTACTGGAGAAAGAGCGGACACAGATAAAACCGCCGGCAATGTATAACGTTATATTAAACAACGATGATTACACCCCTATGGATTTTGTCATCGAGATCCTAGAACGTTTTTTTTCATTGGATATTGATAAAGCAACACAAGTTATGCTTAAGGTTCATTATGATGGAAAAGCAGTTTGCGGTACATTCAGTGCTGAGATTGCTGAAACAAAAGTAGCCCAAGTAACGATGTACTCAAAAGAAAATGAGCATCCGCTACTATGTACAATGGAGCAAGCGTAGTCGGCTTGCTTGAGCAACCAAAGTTGTTCCTATAGGAGGTACATATGCTGAATAAAGAATTAGAGTCGAGTCTCAACGGTGCATTTGCTCGCGCGCGCGACAAACGGCACGAATTTATGACTGTTGAACACCTCCTACTTGCGTTATTAGAAAATGATGCAGCTAAGGATGCGTTGCTTGCCTGCCAAGCAGAATTAGACGCCCTTCGTCAAGAGCTCGATATTTTTATCGATCAAACCACCCCGCTTATCCCAGAAAATGACGAATCGCGTGAAACGCAGCCAACACTTAGCTTTCAGCGAGTGCTGCAGCGTGCTGTGTTCCATGTTCAATCGTCTGGTCGCAGTGAAGTCACAGGGGCAAATGTACTCGTTGCCATTTTTAGTGAACAAGAGTCCCATGCCGCGTACCTGCTTAAAAAGAATGATATTAGCCGTTTAGATATTGTGAATTTCATCTCTCATGGTATTAGCAAAGCCGCGGATTCCCATGAAGACTCTGCTTCTGAGTCATTTGGAAGTGAGGGAGCTGAAGAGGCGAATTCGGATGAACGCTTAGAAAGTTTCGCGACCAATCTCAATGAAGTGGCGAAAAAAGGCCAAATCGACCCGCTTATCGGACGTGATAAAGAGTTAGAAAGAACCATTCAAGTATTGTGTCGTCGCCGTAAAAATAACCCTCTATTAGTCGGCGAAGCTGGTGTCGGCAAAACGGCAATCGCGGAAGGCTTAGCGTGGCGCATTGTTGAAGGGCAAGTTCCTGAAGTCATTCAAGACAGCATTATCTACTCGTTAGACATTGGGTCACTTTTGGCAGGCACTAAATACCGTGGTGATTTCGAAAAACGCTTCAAAGGTATTTTGAAGCAGCTAGAAAAAGAAGATGATGCGATCTTATTCATTGATGAAATCCACACAATCATTGGTGCAGGTGCCGCGTCGGGTGGGCAAGTGGATGCTGCAAACTTGATCAAACCGCTATTGAGTAGTGGTAAGTTACGCTGTATTGGTTCAACTACCTACCAGGAGTACAGCACTGTTTTTGAAAAAGAACGCGCACTTTCACGTCGTTTCCAAAAGATTGATGTGGTTGAACCTTCGATCGATGACACGACTAAAATTCTTATCGGGTTGAAGCCTAAATATGAAGCGCACCACGATGTTCGTTATACCAATAAGGCATTGCGAGCAGCGGTAGAACTTTCTGCCAAATACATTAATGAACGTCATCTGCCAGATAAAGCGATTGATGTGATCGATGAAGCAGGGGCTCGTAGTCGCTTGGCTCCCGTTAGCCGTCGTAAGAAAACCGTAAGCGTTGCCGATATCGAGTCGATGGTAGCAAAAATGGCTCGTATCCCCGAAAAATCGGTCTCTTCTTCTGATAAAGATATTTTGCAGAAGCTCGATGACAAAATGAAAATGCTGGTGTTTGGACAAGATCCTGCGATCGATGTGCTTAGCGAGGCGATTAAATTGACTCGTGCTGGCTTAGGCGCTGATAACAAACCTGTCGGTTCATTCCTGTTTGCAGGCCCTACAGGGGTGGGTAAAACGGAAGTGACAGTGCAATTATCTAAATTGATGGGTATTGAGCTGTTGCGATTTGATATGTCTGAGTACGGTGAACGCCATTCAGTCAGTCGTTTGATTGGTGCTCCTCCTGGTTATGTTGGGTATGACCAAGGCGGGCTATTAACGGACGCGGTGATTAAGCATCCACATGCTGTCGTATTGCTTGATGAGATTGAAAAAGCGCACCCAGATATCTTTAACTTGCTTTTACAAGTGATGGATAACGGTACATTGACGGATAACAATGGCCGAAAAGCTGATTTCCGAAACGTGATATTGGTGATGACAACCAATGCTGGTGTTGCAGAAACTGAGAAAAAATCAATGGGGCTTATTCAGCAAGATCATAGCCCTGATGCGATGGCCGAAATTAAGAAAGTATTTACGCCAGAGTTCCGTAACC
Source organism: Vibrio sp. 03-59-1 (assembly GCF_013114135.1). Classification (NCBI taxonomy): domain Bacteria; kingdom Pseudomonadati; phylum Pseudomonadota; class Gammaproteobacteria; order Vibrionales; family Vibrionaceae; genus Vibrio; species Vibrio sp. 03-59-1. The sequence continues at coordinate 72,849 of NZ_VTYA01000008.1, read as the reverse complement.
GCTTAGATAACATCATTTGGTTCAATAGTCTTGATGAGAGTGTGATCCATCAAGTGGTGGATAAATTCATCGTTGAACTTCAAGTTCAGTTAGATGCGCGTGGCGTGTCGCTTGAAGTTTCAGAGGATGCTCGCCACTGGTTAGCTCATAAAGGCTATGACAAAACGATGGGGGCAAGACCAATGGGGCGTGTGATTCAAGAGCGTCTGAAAAAGCCTCTTGCGAATGAGTTGCTCTTTGGGTCATTAGTTGATGGCGGTACGGTGAAAGTGACGCTTGAAGATGAAGAGCTTAAGTTCAAGTACATTGGAACAAAAGAGAAAGCAATTCATTGATGAAGGTGACGTTTAGCGGCTTAAAAATTAAAGACTAACGCTGAACGTTTATTGTATCAAAAAATAAAATACCCACTAGACATAGTGGGTATTTTTTTAATCGTAAAACATAAAAAACAGAGCAATTAGGCTCTGTTTTTTATTGCAGTCGTAAATTAGATATTAACGAGCGCGGAAGACGATGCGGCCTTTGGATAGGTCGTATGGAGTCATCTCTACAGTTACTTTGTCACCAGTAAGAATACGGATGTAGTTCTTACGCATTTTACCTGAGATATGAGCTGTAACTACGTGACCATTTTCTAGTTCAACACGAAACATTGTGTTTGGTAGAGTATCAAGTACAGTGCCTTGCATCTCAATTACGTCTTCTTTAGCCATTTAATCCTCTTTAGAAACTTGGCATCCTTTAGCGGCTAAGTGTCGCCACTAAAATCTAGATATGTAAACTTGTCGCGTATTCTACCCTTGCCATCGCTGATTTACTAGCCTTTGATGAGGTTGAAAGCGTACTTTATAGTTCATCGCTGAACAATCGTCGATTTGATAACCTAAATATAGCCATTGTTTGTTAAGTTTTTGGCAATATTGAATTTGGTATAGCACTGCTAACGTCCCAATGGAAAGATCAACATCAGGATCGAAAAAGGTGTAGAAAGCACTGGCGCAATTATTTAAGTCATCAGTGACCGCAATCGCTACCAGCGTTTCTTGATCGTAGATGTGTAAAAATCGACAATTTAGCCACTTCGCTTGAGAAAACTGGAAAAACTCTTTCTGCTTTGGTGGGTACATAGTGCCATGCTTGTGGCGAGCATTAATGTAACGGCTATAAAGTTCAAACCACTGCTCATCCATGCTGCTTTTGAGCTCCCATCGAAGGTGGTTCGCTTTGTTTAACACTCTTTTCTGACTTTTTGATGGTTTGAAATTAGGAATGTCGACACGTAAAGCTGTGCATGCTTGGCACTTGTCGCAATGAGGCCTGTATATCGTATCGCCACTGCGACGAAAGCCATTCGCAAGTAAAATTTCATAGCTTGCCGCGGTTTGCATTTCATTATCAAGTGCAACCGCTACGCGTTCTTGTCTATCGGCTAAATAGCTACACGGGTGATTATCGGTCAATCCAATTTTTATTTGTTGCAAATCTGAACTCATTATTCATTTCCCTCAATAGGCCAAGTTAACCACTGAGTTTTAAAGCAATTCATTGAAACGGGCTTGTCTCTATAGGATAGCAGTCTCTGTAAGAAATCGTCTCGTTCAATCTCAACTGCGCCTAGAGAAGCTAAGTGAGGGTTCATGACCTGACAGTCGATTAATTGGCCGGAGTACGTTGAAAAATGGTCACAAAAATACCACAGAGCGATTTTAGAGGCGTTGGGCTCAATACTGAACATTGACTCGCCACAGAATATTTTCCCTCTCAATATCCCATATAACCCGCCAATGAGCTCATCACCCTGCCATACTTCGACCGAGTGACAATGCCCTTGCTCTGCTAAAGTTATATAGGCAGCTCTCATCTCTTCGTTTAGCCATGTCTCTTCTGCAGGTCGCAGCTGGGCACACAACTGAATCACTTGAGAGGTAGCTCGATTGATGCTGATGCTATAGCGATGTTTTTTTTGAAACTTTTTTACACTTTTCGATGGTTTGAAGGTCTTAGGGTTAAAGACGGCTCGCGGTGAGGGGCTCCACCAAAGAATAGGTTCTCCGGGACCATACCAAGGAAAGATACCGTTACTATAAGCAGTTAGAATGCGTTGTGGATGTAAATCACCTCCGAATGCGAGCAAGCCGTTAGGTTCTTCTAGGGCTTCGTACGGGGAAGGAAACCGATTATTGTCGCTTTCTAACTCAGTGAGATATAGGGTCATAAATACTTAATGTGAAAGATGGAGAAATAAAATGAAACGTTGGTTATTAATCTTACTTGTTTTACCCATGTTCGCCAATGCAGGATACCAACGAAATCAAGCACGTCCAGTAAACTCTGTCGTGTATGGAAAAGTTGATTCCGTTCGATATATCACTGAACAGCAGATTGTACAGTCGCAGGCTAACGGATGGGAGACATTGTTAGGCGGTGTCGTTGGTGGGCTGATTGGCAACCAGTTCGGTGGTGGATCAGGAAAAGAGGTCGCGACAGCGGTTGGGGCAATAGCTGGGGCTGGTGTCGCACGAAATCGAGCAACTAGCCAATATAAAATTGAATATAAGCTGGTGGAGATTTTAATTAAGACTGATTCTGGAAAGCTTGTCGATGTGATCCAAGATGTTGATAGCACTATGCTGCTCAATCGTGGTGATTCTGTTCGTATTCTCTATTTTGATGATGGGGTGCGTGTCGATTTGGTTTACTGATGCTGCCATTGAATGACTAAATATCCTTTAATTTGAATTAGATTAGCTCTGGAGTTCAGGATTAATTTTAGATAGTCTGACTAGACGAACAATTTTACATAGTTGGTTGCTGAATATGACAGCGAGTACAACTCAAGGACAGATTATCTCAATGGAAAGCCTAACGTTACAACCCATACAAAAAGTGAATGGTGAAGTGAATTTACCAGGCTCGAAAAGTGTTTCGAATCGAGCTCTGCTATTGGCTGCTCTCGCGACAGGAACAACACGTTTAACGAACTTGCTCGATAGCGATGATATTAGACATATGCTTAATGCCCTTACATTGCTGGGTGTGAAGTATCAATTATCGAATGATAAGACCGTATGTGAAGTTGAAGGGTTAGGGAAAGCGTTTGATAGCTCTCAATCGGTAGAGCTATTTTTAGGCAATGCAGGTACCGCGATGCGACCTCTTGCGGCAGCGCTTTGTCTTGGCAGTGGTGAGTACATACTTACTGGTGAACCAAGGATGAAAGAGCGCCCAATTGGCCATCTAGTGAATGCTTTGCGCGAAGCCGGAGCTCAGATTGAATATTTAGAGAATGAAAATTACCCACCGTTGAAGATTACAGCGCAAGGACTCAAGTCGGGCACTGTTTCTATTGATGGATCTATTTCAAGCCAGTTTTTAACCGCTTTTCTAATGTCTGCGCCTCTAGCTGATGGAGAAGTGCGGATTAAGATTATTGGCGATTTAGTATCCAAACCGTATATCGATATCACTCTTCATATCATGGCGCAATTTGGTGTTAAGGTGGAAAATCTTAACTACCAAGAATTTGTGATTCCAGCGGGTCAATCTTATCATTCTCCAGGTGATTTTTTAGTTGAAGGAGATGCTTCTTCTGCCTCATATTTTCTTGCGGCAGCCGCGATTAAAGGTGGTGAAATAAAAGTCACAGGCATTGGGAAAAATAGCATTCAAGGCGATATTCAATTTGCGGATGCGCTTGAAAAAATGGGCGCGGAAATTGAGTGGGGCGACGATTATGTTATTGCTCGTCGCGGTGAACTGAAAGGCGTAGATCTTGACTACAATCATATTCCAGATGCGGCGATGACCATTGCAACAACTGCGCTATTTGCTAAGGGCACTACAGCCATTAGAAATGTCTATAATTGGCGAGTAAAAGAGACTGATCGTCTATCGGCAATGGCGACAGAATTACGCAAAGTAGGTGCAGAGGTGGAAGAGGGTGAGGATTACATCATTGTTAAGCCATGCTCGGAAATTCAACATGCTGCAATTGATACCTACGACGATCATCGTATGGCAATGTGTTTCTCTCTCGTTGCGTTGAGCAATACCCCGGTGACGATTAATGATCCGAAATGTACGTCAAAAACGTTTCCAGATTATTTCGAACAGCTGCAACGTTTGAGTCAATAAGTGTTCAACTAGGCCCTTGAAGTTAAGGGCCTTAATTCGCAATATGTTGATTTATTTTTCTAAAGTGAACTCTTTAGATAAGTTTATGGCAAGGTATTTAAACATATTAAAAACGGCAGTTGTGTTCTGGGTTGGAAGCCCATTGTCATCTAAAAAATATTCACCTTTAAATACTAAAACTTCTTCTTTTTCTTCTACTGAATCAGCGCGCATTCCTTCGATGTAATCATCGTGTTCTTGAATGATTTGATTGGCAATGAGTAGAAGGTCAAATGAAGAAATAGATTTTTTAGTGGTCATGATTTTTGTCCAATTAAATAGCCAGTACCGAGTAAACAGAGAGTTATTGAGAAACGAACGCCTGTACTTACAGGGCAAATTGAATCGACAGTGTATGTACCTTGTGGTGAATTTCAATAGTTTTGCTAACTTAACTGATGCCGACAACAAAAAGATCGTGGTTATTCTGTGATTTATGGCAAAAAACGCTTAAGTCCGTTAGGTATTAGCAATATCACATGTTTACTATATGCCGCGTTTGCTTGGGGTCATTGATTTAAAGGATAATAGTTATTGTTCATCTTTTAGTGTAAATGAATTAGTAAGTGTCATAGTCGATGATTTGTCGAGCAATCAGAGTCAAATTTAAAAAAACAGGTTGATCTTCTTGTAATCTCGCTCAATAGTAAAAAAAGAAGCAATAATTTCGAACATCATGCGAAATCGCGAAAGATGCTAATTAAGATGCAATAGTTGTTATCTGATTCAGCTCTCTTTTTCCAATCGCGTCGTGATTAAGGACGTTAGAGTCAATTATGGGTAAATCGCTCGTTATAGTGGAATCGCCAGCCAAGGCAAAAACCATTAATAAATATCTTGGTAAAGATTTCATCGTGAAGTCTAGTGTGGGTCACGTACGTGATCTTCCTACTGCCGGTCAAAGTACGGGTAAAAAAGCCGCTGCTATTTCTACCAAAGGAATGAGCGTCGAAGAAAAAGCTCGTATCAAGAAAGAGAAAGATCGCAAAGCACTTATCAAGAAAATGGGTATTAACCCTTATCAAGATTGGGAAGCCAATTATCAAATTTTGCCGGGCAAAGAAAAGGTCGTGGCGGAATTACAGAAACTAGCAGAAGACGCTGATTTCGTATATCTCGCAACCGATTTGGACCGCGAAGGAGAAGCTATCGCATGGCACCTTCGTGAGATCATCGGCGGCGATGAAGAGCGATACAAACGCGTTGTGTTTAACGAAATTACCAAAAACGCAATCCAACAGGCATTTGAAACGCCTGGTGAACTCAATATGGATGGCGTTAATGCTCAACAAGCGCGTCGTTTCATGGACCGCGTTGTTGGTTTCATGGTTTCACCGCTGTTATGGAAAAAAGTGGCGCGTGGTTTGTCTGCGGGCCGTGTTCAGTCTGTGGCAGTTAAACTTCTGGTGGAGCGTGAACGTGAAATCAATGCGTTTATTCCAGAAGAGTTTTGGGATATCCACGCAGATACGCACACTAAGGATTCTACTGATTTCCGCTTGATGGTCGCTCAAAAAGCAGGTGTTGCATTTAAACCTGTCAATGAAGCTGAAGCGAATAGTGCGTTGTCTGTGCTGCAAAAATCGCAGTATGAAGTGTGTAAACGTGAAGACCGTCCAACGAAGAGTAAACCTTCTGCTCCTTATATTACATCGACGCTGCAACAAGCGGCGAGTACACGCTTAGGCTATGGCGTGAAGAAGACGATGATGTTAGCTCAACGCTTGTATGAAGCGGGTTATATCACCTATATGCGTACTGACTCAACGAACTTGAGTTCAGAGGCTGTAGAAGCGGCCCGTGAATTCATCGGCAGTGAGTATGGACCTAATTACCTTCCTGAGAAGCCCTTAGTTTATGGCAGCAAAGAAGGGGCTCAAGAGGCGCATGAAGCGATTCGTCCTTCCAGTGTTGAAGTGAAAACAGATGACCTAAACGGTGTTGATGCTGATGCACATAAGCTATATTCACTGATTTGGAATCAATTCGTTGCGTGTCAGATGACACCAGCGCAATACGATTCAACAACCGTGAGTGTGAAAGCCGACGAGTACACATTGAAAGCGAAAGGCCGTATTCTAAAATTTGATGGTTGGACACGTGTTCAGCGTCCAATGGGTAAAAATGAAGATACCATCCTTCCTGCGGTTCAAATTGGCGATAAGCTGAGCCTTGTTAAACTGGATCCTAAACAGCACTTTACTAAGCCACCAGCTCGATTTACTGAAGCTGCATTAGTTAAAGAGCTCGAAAAACGTGGTATTGGCCGTCCATCTACTTACGCTTCTATTATCTCGACGATTCAAGATCGTGGGTACGTAAAAGTTGAACAGCGCCGTTTCTATGCTGAAAAAATGGGTGAAATTGTTACTGATCGATTAGACGGCAGTTTCAATGACCTGATGAACTATGATTTTACCGCGCGCATGGAACAGAAATTGGACCAAGTCGCTGAAGGTGAAACGAGCTGGAAAGGTGTGCTAGATAACTTCTTTACTGATTTTACCGGTGATTTAGAAACCGCTGATCTCGATGAAGATGCTGGTGGTATGAAGCCTAACCACATTGTAGAGACCGATATTAAGTGTCCTACATGTGAACGTCCTATGGGTATTCGCACCGCTTCTACTGGTGTGTTCCTTGGCTGTTCTGGCTATGCACTGCCACCGAAAGAGCGCTGTAAAACGACCATCAACTTAGGCGATGAAGATGGCGTAGTAAACGTGCTGGAAGAAGACGTTGAAACCGCGGCATTGCGAGCTAAAAAACGTTGTCCAATTTGTGAAACGGCAATGGACGCGTACTTAATTGATGAAACGCGCAAAATGCATGTTTGTGGTAATAACCCGAACTGTGAAGGCTACATTGTTGAGCATGGCGAATTCAAAGTGAAAGGCTATGACGGACCGCTTGTTGAGTGTGACAAGTGTGGTTCTGATATGGTTCTTAAAAATGGTCGTTTCGGCAAATATATGGATTGTACGAGTGAAGAGTGTAAAAACACGCGTAAAATCTTGAAAAATGGTGAAGTCGCGCCACCGAAAGAAGATCCAGTTCATTTACCTGAACTTCCTTGCAGCAATTCGGATGCTTACTTTGTATTACGCGATGGTGCTTCAGGTCTGTTTATGGCTGCGAGTAATTTTCCTAAATCGCGTGAAACAAGAGCACCTTTAGTCGAAGAGCTGGTTCGCTTTAAAGATCGAATTTCACCAAAATTCCAATACTTGGCGTCTGCTCCTGTTGCTGATCCAGATGGATTACCAACGGTGGTCCGTTTTAGTCGTAAATCGAAAGAGAACTACGTTCGTTCGGAAATTGATGGAAAGCCATCAGGATGGACAGCACTTTATATCGATGGAAAATGGGAAATTACGGATAAACGTAAGAAGCCCAAAAAAGAGACTAAATAAATTTAAAAGCAGCTTTCGAGCTGCTTTTTTTATACAAGTAATAAATCAATCCGATATCTATATTTGTCAAATTTGTTAATAAATCAACACTGACCTTTTCTCTCTTTGATATTTGAATTCGTTTTATTGATTCATTTAATTAGTGTGGTGTTTTGTAAATATAAGCAAAATCGCCGAAATAATATCCAGCCATGAAATAATAAAATATGCCGAAGTCAATAAAACAGGCAGTTTGAGCTCAAGATCTAACTATGCAATTCATTCGTGAAGTGATTGTAAATTCATATAACTGTCACCTGAGATTATTATACTGCTCAAGGTGAACAAATTGCGTGTGTGGTTTATGTTGAGTACATGTTGATTTATTGTTTGGTCTTGGCGGTGTAATGTGACCGAACCTACGACTTGCGCACACAAAATGTATAGTGTCGAAGAATAGGATTTTTTAAATTGGTATTCTCTTCTAAAAAAGATAAGTTATAAGAAACAAAGTGCAATAAATATAGCACTCAACCTGCGCGAGGCTTAATAAATAAGTACACCATACTGGGATCTTAATTGGTGTATTGATGCGCATAAAGTATACAGAATCGATGTTTGCTTCCCCCGAAGTATTTCTTCACAAGTAAATATCGAGCATTCTTATAAGCTATATATGGAGAATAAAATGGCTGGTGTATTGGGTATGATTCTTGCTGGCGGTGAAGGTTCTCGTTTAAGGCCTTTAACCGAATCTCGTAGTAAGCCTGCAGTTCCGTTCGGTGGAAGTTATCGCTTAATAGATTTCGCATTGAACAATTTTGTTAATGCAGATCTGATGAAAATTTACGTGTTAACTCAATTTAAATCTCAATCGTTATTTCACCACATGAAAAAGGGCTGGAATATTAGTGGGATCACGGATCGGTTTATAGATCCGATTCCTGCTCAAATGAGAACAGGTAAGCGTTGGTATGAAGGCACAGCAGATGCTATCTACCAAAATTTACGTTTTATGGAATTAGAAGAGCCAGAACACGTTTGCATTTTTGGTTCTGATCATATTTATAAAATGGATATTAAGCAGATGCTTGATTTCCATCAGAAGAAAGAAGCGTCTCTAACGGTTTCAGCTCTTCGCATGCCTGTTGCCGAAGCAAGTGAATTTGGTGTTATTGAAGTGGATGAAGAGGGACGCATGATAGGTTTCGAAGAGAAGCCAAGCAACCCTAAATCGATTCCGGGTGACCCTGAATTCGCACTTGTATCAATGGGTAACTATGTATTTGAAGCTCAGAATCTGTTTGCTGAATTGAACGCCGATGCTGAGAAAGAAGATTCTAGCCATGATTTTGGCAAAGACATTATTCCTAATATGTACCCACGTGGTGATGTATTTGTTTATGACTTTAGTACAAATAAGATCACTGGCGAAAAAGAGGAAGTGTATTGGCGCGATGTAGGTACGATTGATGCATACTGGCAGGCTCATATGGATCTTCTTGCTGAAGATGCTCCTTTCTCACTTTATAACCGCAAGTGGCCCCTACATACTTACTACCCACCACTACCGCCAGCAACTTTCACTGATTCAGTGAATGGTCGAGTACAGATTATTGATAGCTTGGTATGTAACGGTAGTTTTGTTCGTGGTTCGCGTATTGAGAAATCAGTACTTGGATTTAGAAGTAATATCGCTTCGACGTGTGACATTAGCGAAAGTATTCTACTTGGTGATGTGAAGATCGGTGAAGGGTGTGTATTACGTCGAGTTATTGTCGATAAAGATGTCGATATTGCACCTGACACACAGATTGGCGTAAACCTCCAAGAAGATAAAAAGCATTATCATGTATCGGATGAAGGCATTGTTGTTATCCCTAAAGGAGCGCGCATTGGCTACTAAAACTCTTTCTATTCTGTTTGTTGCATCAGAGGTCGAAGGGTTAATTAAAAGCGGTGGCTTGGCAGATGTTGCCAAGGCACTGCCTTTAGCGTTAAAAAACCTAGAGCAAGATGTACGAATCACACTTCCAGCGTACAGAAAAATTCCAGGTGTTACAGAAGCAAAAGTTCTATTAGATACACAACTTGAGCATTGGCCTCATACGCCATATATGGTGCGAGAGTTAACATTAGAAGGTACGTCGGTGTACGCCATTGACTGTCCACAGTTTTTTGACCGTGCTGAAATGTACGCAGAAAATAACCAAGCGTATGCTGACAATGGTGAACGTTTTGCTTTCTTTAGTGCTGCTTGTCTCGATATGCTGCCGAAGTTATCGTTTCAACCAAATATCGTTCATGCTAATGATTGGCATACTGGGTTTGTCCCATACTTTTTGAAACACCGTTATGCGAAAGAGGAATTTTACGCTCAAATGAAGAGTGTCATTTCGGTGCATAACGCGGTATTCAAAGGTGTGTTCAGTTACGATGAGCTGCAAAGTAGCGTACACGAATTTCATGCTCGGTATGCCCCAGATGCTGCCGTAAGTGAAACTCATATCACCATGCTTAAAGCCGGTGTACTGAATGCAGACAAGATCAATGCAGTAAGCCCTAGCTACGCGAAAGAGTTACTCACTGAGTTAGGTAGCCACGGTATGGCTGCTGAATTTCAGCAGCGTAGTGATGATCTGTATGGGATACTAAATGGTTGTGACTACGGGGCATGGAACCCGGAAAAGGACACTTTAATCCCAAAACAGTATAAAGCCTCTCATCAGAGTATGGTGCGCGGCAAGAAAGTGTGTAAGCAACAACTCCAATCTGAAGTGGGGTTACCAGAGAAATCGGTCGCAGTTTACGGCATGGTTTGCCGGTTAACTCATCAGAAAGGCGTGCACTACTTATTACCAATTCTGTCTGAATTTTTGAAAAATGATCTACAGGTTGTGGTGGTTGGAACAGGGGATCCTGTCCTAGCAGAACAACTGAAAGAGATCATGTCATTGCATTCCGATAAGTTTGCTTTTGTAGAAGCTTACGACAACACATTGGCTCATTTAGTTGAGGCGGGCTCTGACTTCTTCTTAATGCCATCTGAATTTGAGCCTTGTGGCCTCAATCAGATATACAGTATGGCTTATGGAACGCTGCCGATTGTTCGTTCAGTTGGTGGGTTGAAAGATAGCGTTGTTGACTATGATAGCTCTCCATTTGACGCAACAGGATTTAGTTTCAGTGAGCCAAGCTCGAATGCATTGCTGCTTGTGATGCTACGATCTCTGCTGGTTTATACACAACAGCCTGCGGAAATTAAACGTGTTCAGTTACAAGCCATGAAACAAGAGTTCTCTTGGAGTGAAGCGGCGAAAACCTATCTCGCTATGTATCGAGACGCTCTATAAATAAAGGTGAAGGCGTGATGGCGTCTTCACTTTATTTCTATAATGTGGTGTTTATCGATAGTAATATCATTAAATTAGCTTATAAGACCGCTAATCTCACACTTTTTTACCCTAATAGCTAATATCTGACATTAGCTAAACTCCAATCCGCTTGATCTGTGTTAATCTTCCATTCCACTTTTAAATCCCATTGATATATAGCGAACCTCCTAATTTATGACTGAGTCTCTTTTATTCCATAAAACTTATACTCATCCCACAAGTGAAGAATGGGTGGTGTTTGTGCATGGTGCGGGCGGAAGTTCATCCATTTGGTTTAAACAAATCAAAGCGTATAAAGCTCATTTTAATCTTTTACTGATTGATTTGAGAGGACACGGAAAATCGAATCAACTTCTGAAAGAGCTGATCAGTAATCGGTATACTTTTAAAACGGTGACTATGGACATCCTTAGAGTATTAGATCACCTTAAGATCCGTTCAGCACATTTTGTTGGCATGTCGCTAGGGACGATTATTGTTCGAAATATCGCGGAACTTGCCACCCATCGTGTTCGTTCTATGGTGTTGGGTGGTGCCGTTACTCGTCTTAATACTCGATCGCAAGTACTGGTGAAGCTCGGTAACATGAGCAAACACATTATCCCTTACATGTGGCTGTATAGCCTTTTCGCTTACATTGTTATGCCGCAGCGAAATCAGAAAGAGTCGCGCAACCTCTTTATCCGAGAAGCTAAGAAATTATGCCAGAAAGAATTTAAACGCTGGTTTATGTTGACCTCTGAAGTTAACCCTTTGATGCGCTATTTTAAAGACAGTGAATTACCCATCCCTACACTTTATTTAATGGGTGAGAAAGACTACATGTTTATCCAACCGGTAAAAGAGATGATTGCAGTGCATGAGTCGAGCGAGTTGTGTGAGATTCCCGATTGTGGGCATGTATGTAATGTCGAGCGACCTGAGGAGTTTAATAAGCACTCTATAGAGTTTATTCAAAAACAAATTAACGAGTAGATTCTCGGGGAAGAGTGCTACTCGTTAACGGTGCGAGTTATATTTATAGAGCTATCATTGCTTAGTAGTTAAATATCGCGGCTATGACTACAACTCCAGCAAACTCCAAATTGCGGTTCATTCTCATTATTACAGTGCTGACAGTGCCATGAATGTTGTTGGTGACTACTGCATTGTTGCTGGTAGTCATCAATAATGGCTTTCGCTTTTAGTGCTTGTTCAGGGTTGTGTAACCAAATATAAGCATCTGTATCATCATTTAGTGGTAACTCGCCACGAAGACCAAACAACCCCTCACCTCGAACTTCACAGTCGATGCGTTCGCTCTTCAACCATTCACACACGATATGCGCTTCAGTTGGTGTGCTCGCAATAAATGCTTTCATGATTCATTCTCTGCATGAGTTGTCGGTTTAAATTTTGCCATTAACCATTTTGCGATAATAGGAAATAGACCGAGTAGTGCAAATGACGCCAATACGGAGGGTGAAACAATGCCAGAAAGCGAGTCTATTTCTGCAAGCTGTGTGCCTGCATTTAGGTAGACCATGGTACCAGCGAGCATACCTAATTGACTAGTTAGGTAGAATTTTAAGGTGGTGATTGGAGTTAGGCCCATCAATAGATTAATTAAGAAAAATGGGAAAACAGGGATCAAGCGTAATGAGAAGAGATAAAACGCCCCATCTTTTTCAACACCATTATTAATCGCCTCTAGTTTGTCTCCAAACTTACTTTGCACCCAATCTCTTAATAGGAAGCGACTGCTCAAAAACGCTAACGTTGCTCCAATTGTGCTAGCAAAAGAGACCAAGAACAGGCTAAACCAGAATCCAAAAAGAGCAGCGCCTAAAAGTGTGACGACAGCGGCTCCCGGAATTGAAAACGCGGTGATCAATACGTAAGCAAGGAAGTAAATCAGGCCAGCAACGACGAAGTTGTTTTGGATATATTCGTTGAGTACGGCTTGTTGGGCTTTTGCGTTTTCAAGGGTTAGGTATTGACCAAAGTTAACGCCTAAAAAAAGAACAACAGCGACTAAAAGGATACCAATGATTAGTTTTTTACCCATGGAAGAAGCTCCTTGCAAACGTTTATGGGAACAAGTTTATGGAAACAATATGACAAATGTTTTATCGACTTACAAAGATAAGACAGGGAAGCGAGGAGAAATATTTCATATAAATCAAAGAATATAAAAAAACCGCAGCAGAAACGCGGCGGTTTTTTTGATGTGTCGACTAGTTTAGGTCGCTGATTAACTCATTTCGCCTTTCTTGCGGAACGACTGACCAATGAGTGCCATTTATTGCGCCCTCAAGAGCCCATAACAGCTCAACGCTGACAGATGATGAGTGAGTTTGTCTAATTGCTTGGAAAGCGGTTAGAGAGCCTTTGCGGTGCAATTCTTCAACTGTTGCGATACCCGCTTTTTTAAGCATGCGCTCAGTAGCAAGTCTGAGATTAGGTAAATCTTTTAATCGATTTGGCTTAGCCGATGATTGCTGGCTTTTTTCTTGCTGTGCGAATTCTAATGAAGCAACTGCAGTTTTTAAGATTTGCTCAGGTGTATCCCAGCAATTTTCAGGCAAAGCAAAATACTTAGTAACAACAGGGAAACCACGTTTTTTGTAAATGTATGGCTGATAACCTTGTTCTTGGAATTGCTTGGTTGAATCTTTATCAGCACGAATATGTAGTTGATCATTAACTACTAGTGCGAACATTGTGTCATTGGCAAAAATGCCAAATCCACCAAACATTGAGCGGGACTTGATAGCGCCAAGTTGCTCAAATAACTTCATAGAGTCTTTTAATACTGGTTTATCCATGCTGTATAGTCTCGGTGTAAAGGATTACGCCACCAAATTTCAGGTCCGAGATAATAGCTAAGTGATGCAAATGTACTGTCAACGAAACGTTAAACTTTGTTTGCATACTTGCCATCGGTAACCCCGCTACCTACCAAATGGTTTAGGCCGGAGGCTTTGCGTCCTATTTTTTCAAATAGTTTGCCCTGTGCGTGACACTCATAGCATATAGGAAAATATTGAATAGGTATCACATTTTAGGTTTTAAAATGAGATGTTGGTTCAATAATTCATGGGCTTGATGTGGGTTGAGTTGCATTTTAGGTGTTGTGAATGCGCACTGATTAATACGCATTCATTTGAGTATTTTAGTTAAGTAAGTTTTTTTACCGTATCTCGAACTACGATTTCAGGGTGCATTTCAAAGATGCGTTTATCGTGCTCTTTGTCTTTGATTCGTTCCAATAAAATCTCAAATGCAGTTTTACCAACACGTCTTTTTGGTTGGTGGACTGTAGTTAGTGGTGGAGAGAAATATTCTGCTAATTCAATGTTGTCGTAACCAATAACAGAGATGTCGTCAGGGATTCTAATCCCTTTCTGCTGCAAGCGGCTCATCAACCCTAAAGCCATTGTGTCATTGAAACAGAAGACAGCCGTTGGGCGATTTTCCATATTAACAATTTTATCAGCAGCAAGTACTGCAGTATCACATTCAAAATTGCCTTCGATGATCCAATCTTCATTCACATCAATATCGGCACCCTTGAGAGCTCGTCGATAGCCTAAAATTCGCTCTTTACATGCAACCTTATCGAAATGACCACTTAAGCATGCAATATCGGTATGACCGTTATCAAGCAAGTACTTAGTCGCAAGGTAAGCGCCTTCTTCAGAATTATCGATGATCTTATCGGCTTGCGAACTTTCAGGGCCCCAGTCCATGATCACTTTAGGGATATCAGAGTGACGATCTAACATCTCTTTTAGCTCTTCAGTTAAATCTGAACACATGACTAACATGCCATCAACACGCTTTTCGGCAAGCATGCGGATATAATCACGCTGCTTTTCGTAAATTCCACCAGTATTACAAAGAATCAGCGTGTAGCCCTGTCGATAACAGTAACTCTCAACGCCATCAATTACTTCTGAAAAGAATAAATTGGTAGATTGAGTCACGAGCATACCAATGGTGCGTGTGGTATTACATTTTAAACTTCTCGCAACGGCACTTGGAGCATAGTTTAATTCGTCTACCGCTTTCATTACCTTTTCTTGAGTCGTTTCAGCAACAAATCGAGTTTTGTTGATGACGTGAGAAACGGTAGTTGTGGATACGCCTGCTAAGCGTGCGACATCTTTTATTGTAGCCATGGTGTTATCCTGTCGAGGTGCTACTTAATACAGTGGTTAACTCATATAATAGTCAACCAAGTAGCGTAAATACTATCTCTTAATAGCAATTGCCGATTCACGTTACTTCACATCGTGAATCATCGAGAGATAGCAAGGTATTAAGAAACACAAAAACCGCCTTATATCAGCGGTTTGCATTTGTAATCATATTTTATCGTTTGCGGTCACAATTTTAGACCGCAAACGCTTCACTGGCAATGGATATTGGACCAGTTTAGTGGGTGTTGTCACATTTAATTATAAGAGGGTCAATACAAAACTACCAAGTGAAGTGAACCTAGTCTCACTTGATAGTTTAAAATGTGATAAATAACCACGAATTACCGATGGGAATTATAAATTTGAGAGGTTATTCGCCTGTTAGGTATTGGCAATCTAATTGGCAGAAGGCGACTAATACTTGAGCTACGCTTGCATAAAAACCAAACTCATCATATTGATCGCATTTAGCACTAAACTGTGGGATCCAAGAAAGGATATGAGTTTGAATGAAAGATTCTTGCTCAATTAATGCATCATCAAGGTGTTTCTCTTGCTCAAGCTCATTTGAACGAATAATTAAATTACCTAAAAAGTCGAGTTCAATGGCAATGTGGTCTGCTGGTTCATTCAATGATTCACTCACTGCAATGCCGTGCTTTGACATTAATGCTGCCATCTCTTGAGCCGGAACATCATTCAATAAACCTTGCTTTCCAATGTACATAGA
This sequence comes from Vibrio sp. 03-59-1, assembly GCF_013114135.1. NCBI lineage: Bacteria > Pseudomonadati > Pseudomonadota > Gammaproteobacteria > Vibrionales > Vibrionaceae > Vibrio > Vibrio sp. 03-59-1. Next base: position 56,972 of record NZ_VTYA01000008.1, on the reverse strand, counting down.
AGCGTATGGAAGAGCGGCGTTCTTATCTGATTTTAAAAATAGATCACAATAGTCAGCGGAAAGCTCTAATTGAGCGTCTTCACGGTTTTGTAAGCGATTAAGGGCGTCAACTAACTTGTCTATTGAAGGTTTAAGTGTTTCGTTTTCACCTAAGCCAGTCAGAAAAGTGCGAATCTCTTGAGAGTGATAGCTGTCTAACTCTTGTTGAGTTAACTCTTTTGCGAAAAGGCTAGATAGCCACCAGTAAATCTCTGCACGCTTTTCATTGAATGCTTTTGTTTCGATCATCGTTATTGCTCCGAGTATTATTCTCACTATAGTCTAACCAATAAAAATGAATAACAGTAACTACATTAAATAAGAAAAGTGACGGAATATGACTAAATATTAACGCGTGAGCTATGCTTGTCTTGAATCAAGAAAAAATGATCTTTCCTGATTTTAAACCATCTATTGCTAGAAATATTACTATTTATGAATAGAATAGTAAGCATAGACGAAATAACTAAAAGAAAAGGGTGTAGATGAGCTATCACGTATTGGTCGTTGAAGACGATGTAGTAACCCGTAGTAAACTTGTTGGTTACTTCCAGAATGAAGGGTATGCCGTAAGCGAAGCAGAAAATGGCGCTCAAATGAGAGAAGTACTACAGAGCAATCTTGTAGATTTGATTATGTTAGATATCAATCTACCTGGAGAAGATGGCTTAATGCTAACTCGTGAATTACGCAGCCAATCGGATATAGGCATTATTTTAGTTACTGGACGCACGGATAGCATCGATAAAATTGTAGGCCTTGAAATGGGGGCTGATGATTACGTGACTAAACCCTTTGAACTTAGAGAGCTTTTGGTTCGAGTTAAAAATTTATTATGGCGAATTTCGGCAGCGCGTAACGCATCTAGCGTGGCGGTGGCTGAGTGCGAAAATGAAAACTTAGTTCGTTTTGGTGAATGGACGTTTGACATACAACGCCGTGCATTAAGCAAAAATGGCGAGCCTGTAAAACTGACGAAAGCAGAATACGAACTGTTAGTTGCGCTGTCCTCATACCCTAACCAAGTATTGAGCCGTGAGCGTATCCTGAATATGATCAGCCACCGCGTTGATGCTCCAAACGATCGAACTATTGATGTTCTTATTCGTCGTATGCGCGCTAAAATGGAATTTGACCCAAAGAACCCACAAATTTTTGTAACAGTTCACGGTGAAGGTTATATGTTCGCTGGCGACTGATATTACTCACAGTAACAGATTCATATAAAAGAGCCGAAGGTATTCCCTTCGGCTTTTTTGTTAAGATATATTTTGGAATAAGACGTTGGCATAACGCTTTGAAGATTGATGTAAGGTTTATCGTATCTAGAGTGATTGAACGGGTTTCGGTTCCATCTCTTTATAGTCACCGTCGATCAAATCTCGAGCTTTTTGCCAAAGTTGTCCCATCGTTTCATGCCAATAGCGCTCTGTTTGTTCCAAGTATTTGGCTTTAGGGGCGTATTTTTCCCAAGGTTGGTTAATGTTGTCATAAGCAAGGTAATTAGTTGGGGCTGGAAAAGGGGTGATACCTGCTTGATTAAATTCATACAAGGCGCGCTTCATATGGCTTGCAGACGTCACTAAAACCATTTTCTTCATCCGAACAAAAGCCGCCGCTTGTCTTGCTTCTTCCCACGTATCTTTTGCTGTTTCTAACAGAATGATATCGGGTTTAGCGACACCTAATGCCAGCGCGACTTTTGCCATCATCCGGGCATTGCTAAATTCAGACCCACCGGCATAACCAGAAAGAATCAATTTCGAGCCAGGGTATAGGCGCATAATTCGAATGCCTTCATTAAGACGCATTAACGCGGTGCGGCTTAATTCTGATGTCGGAGGTATGTCGCTATCCACGACATGGCCACTCCCTAGTACCATGACATAATCAATGGACTCATCAACAGGAAGAAACCCGCTGAATTCTCTCTCCATAGGCATTAATAGACGTGTAGAAACTGGTTGGAAGGATATAAGGAAAATACCACATAGCGAAAATAGGATAATCAGAGATCCTGTCTTCCTACGGGCGGTAAACATAATTAACAATAACCCCAAAAAACCTAGGATTAGCATTGCCGGTAGCGGCATTAACAACGATGAAACTACTTTTTTCAGTTCAAACATACATAAATAGCCCGAAAAAACATCACTTGATAATAAAAAAGGCATAAGCTTCTTTATTCCTGCATTCCATGTGACAGAATAGCAGCACGATTTACTATGATAACCTAACCTGCCGTGACTGAAGATCGCAATTTCGACGATATTGCCCACAAATTTGCAAAAAACATTTATGGTTCTGACAAAGGCGATATTCGTCAGAGCATTTTGTGGGAAGACTTAGAGCTCGCATTATCAACCTTTGATGAGCAACAGAGACCACTTAGCATTCTTGATGCTGGTGGCGGTCTTGCTCAAATGTCGCAAAAGATTGCTGAACTCGGACATCAAGTCACATTATGTGATCTATCTTCTGAAATGCTGCAACTTGCTAAGGTTGATATTGCAAAAAACGGTTTGCTTGAGCAGTATCGGCTGATTCATTCTCCGATACAGGCAATCGGCAGTCATCTTGATGACAAAGTCGATGTTGCTATGTTCCATGCTGTAATGGAGTGGTTGGCCGATCCGAAAACAGCGTTAGATATCGTTCTCAATCAGGTTAAGCCTGGTGGAGTGGCCTCTATCATGTTTTATAATCACCACGGTCTGGTTTTTAAGAATGTGATTTGTGGCAATATCCCTCACGTGCTTGACGGTATGCCACATAGGAAAAGATTTAAATTACAGCCACAAAAAGGGTTGAAGCCAGAAGAGGTGTATCAATGGATAGAAGATGCTGGCTTTGATATTTGTGGTAAGTCAGGTATTCGCTCATTTAGTGACTATATCGGAAATATGGAATATATGGGCGATTACCAATTTGAAGATGTGTTAGCACTAGAAAAACAGTTGTGCAGACAAGAGCCATACCTTTCATTAGGCCGTTACATTCATGTGTGGGCTAGAAAAAATGTATGAGCTAGCAAGCAAAAACAGGACTAACAATGAGTGAGATGACTCAAACTGCAGAAGATCAATCAATTGATGAATTGGTTGGCTGGGTAAAGCAGCATGACTTCTCATTGAATCTTTCCCCTGAGCGATTGGCATTTCTGATTGCTATCGCGGTACTAAGTAATGAAAGATTTGATGAAGAGTTAGGTGAGGGTGAATTGCACGATGCATTTACCATTGTCACTCGAATGTTTGAAGAAACAGGTGATGCATCCGCTTTTCGCGCAAACAATGCAATCAATGAAATGGTTAAACAGAAATTAATTAGCCGTTTCACAAGTGAAATAAATGATGGTGCGAGTATTTATCGTTTATCGCCACTTGCTATCGGGATTTCTGATTATTACCTACGTCATCGTCAGTTTTCAAAGCTAAAACTATCGATCCAGCTGTCAATGGTAGCAGGGGAGATGGCAAGAGCGATTGAAGCGGCACAAAAAGGTGGTACTCCGGGTCATTGGAAAAAAAATGTTTATGGGGTCTTGAAGTATTCTGTTGGTGAAATATTTGATCAAATAGATTTAAACCAACGAGTGATGGATGAGCAGCAACAGTCGGTCAAACAAAAGATTGCCGATTTGTTGAATAACGATTGGCGAGAAGCGATCAATAACTGTGAATCATTACTGTCCGAGACATCCGATACATTAAAAGAGCTGCAAGACACATTGCAAGCCGCTGGTGATGAGCTACAGACTCAAATTCTAGACATTCAAGAAATCGTTTATGGCGATGATGAATTAGAGTTTGTCGGCGAAATTTTGTTTGGCTTACAGATGAAGCTAGACAGAATAACCAGTTGGGGACAGCAAGCTATCGATCTCTGGATTGGCTACGACAGGCATGTCCATAAATTCATCCGTACCGCTATCGATATGGATAAAAACCGCGCGTTTAGTCAGCGTTTACGTCAATCTGTTACAGATTACTTTGATGCCCCTTGGTTTCTTACACATGCGGATGCGGAGCGTTTAAGCGATCTTCGAGATGAAGCGCTGGTCTTGCGTGACGATGAAGTGATGGGACAAGTGCCACTTGAAGTGGAATACGAAGAATTTAAACAAGTAAATGATGAACTCTCTGAGCGAATTGGTTCAATGTTGCAAATTCATAAGCAGCAAGGGACACCAATTGATTTGGGAATTGTATTACGCGATTACCTGACTGCTCATCCAAGAACTCATCATTTCGATTTAGCTCGAATTGTGGTCGACCAAGCCGTTCGCTTGGGTTATTCCGAATCTGATTATCAGGCAATTCAACCTGATTGGCAGGCGATCAACGATTTTGGCGCAAAGGTACAAGCAAATGTCATCAACAAATACTGACGATTACATGCCAGAAAATCTGGTTAAAGCCATCTCCAATCCACTATTTCCGGCTTTAGATAGCGTATTACGCTCAGGTCGACATATCTCTAGTGAAGATCTCGATAATCACGCGCTATTGTGTGATTTTGAGATGGAATTGGCGCACTTCTATCAGCGTTACAACACGGAATTAGTGAAAGCACCTGAAGGCTTTTTCTATTTACGTCCTCGCTCTACCTCTCTTATTGGTCGTAGCGTACTTTCAGAGCTCGACATGCTGGTGGGAAAAGTACTTTGCTTCTTATACCTCAGCCCAGAACGTTTAGCGCATGAAGGGATCTTCACTAACCAAGAGTTATACGAAGAGCTCCTCTCTCTGGCTGATGAAAAAAAATTAATGAAGCTGGCAACAAACCGCGCTTCTGGCTCTGATTTAGACAAAGAAAAACTGTTCGATAAAGTTCGTACGTCGCTACGCCGTTTACGTCGAATCGGCATGATCATCGCGATAGGTGAGACGGGTAAATTCCGTATTAGTGAAGCCGTATTCCGCTTCGGCGCCGATGTGCGTATTGGTGATGATGTTCGAGAAGCTCAATTGCGTCTGATCCGAGATGGCGAAGCGGTTGTTCATACTCAAGAGCCAAGCCAAGGCAGTCTGCTAAATATTGAAGAGAACAGCGAACAAGATAATGAACAAGAGCAAATAGAATTAGAGGGTGAAGTATGATTGAAAGAGGCAAGTATCAATCGCTGACCATGATCAACTGGAACGGTTTCTTTGCTCGTACTTTTGATATTGATGGATTGGTAACCACGCTTTCAGGTGGTAATGGTGCAGGTAAATCGACGACTATGGCGGCGTTTATCACAGCATTAATTCCAGACCAAAGCTTACTGCACTTCCGAAATACAACTGAAGCGGGTAGCTCGCAGTCATCTCGTGATAAAGGCTTGTACGGAAAATTACAACCAGGTGCATGTTATGCCGCGCTTGATGTGGTGAACTCCCGTAATCAACGCCTATTGTTTGCAGTAAAACTTCAGCAAGTAGCTGGACGCGATAAAAAAGTTGATATCAAACCATTCATGATCCAAGGCTTACCAAGCCATGTGAAACCTACGGATGTACTGATTGAAAGCGTATCAGACAACCACGCACGAGTGTGTCAGCTGAATGATGTAAAAGCTGCCGTTGCTCAACATGAAGGTGCGCACTTTAAAGCATTTTCGTCGGTGGTCGAGTATCACTCGCAAATGTTTGAATTCGGTGTTGTACCTAAGAAATTGCGAAATAGTGGTGATCGTTCGAAATTTTACCGCCTGATCGAAGCCTCGCTTTATGGTGGTATTTCGAGTGCGATTACTCGTTCTTTACGTGATTACCTTCTGCCGCAAAATGGTGGTGTGAAAAAAGCGTTCCAAGATATGGAATCGGCGCTGCGTGAAAACCGCATGACGCTTGAAGCGATTAAAACTACTCAAACAGATCGTGATTTATTCAAACACTTAATCACTGAGTCCACGAACTATGTGGCTGCGGATTATATGCGTCATGCAAATGACCGCCGCAATAAGCTTGATAAAACGATGACTTTGCGCGGTGAGCTATTTGGATCACGTACGACTCTGGTTGAACAGAATCAATTACTGACAAGAATTCAAGAAGAGCTTGAGATCTTAGTTGATCAAGAATCTGCTCTTGAACAAGATCACCAAGCTGCTTCTGATCATCTGCAATTGGTTCAAAACGCACTTCGCCAACAAGAAAAAATTGCTCGTTACCAAGATGATTTGGAAGAGCTAAGTGAGCGTCTTGAAGAGCAGATGATGGTGGTGGAAGAGGCGCAAGAGCGTGTTCTAACGGCTGAAGAGCAATCGACGATTTCTGAAGAAGAAGTGGATAGCCTGAAAAGTCAGTTAGCAGACTACCAACAAGCATTAGATGTTCAACAAACCCGCGCGTTGCAATACCAGCAAGCGGTACAAGCACTGAATAAAGCGCAGCAACTGTTAAGTGATGACTCTATTACCGCAGAGAGTGCGCAGGCATTGCTTGCGGAATGCAAGACGAAAGAAGCGGCGAATACCACTGCTTTGCTCGCGTTAAAACATAAACTGGATATGTCATCGGCTGCGGCTCAACAGTTCGAACAAGCATTTAGCTTAGTGAAACAGATTGTTGGTAACATTGAGCGTTGCGATGCTTCTACTCAAGCTAAAGAGACTATTTCAAAAGGTCGTGATGCAAACCATATTGTTCAAAACGAACAACAGTGGCGTGCTCAACATCGTGATTTAGAGCGCAGCATTAGCCAACAGCGTCAAGCTCAACAGCTCGTCAGTGATTACCAAAAGCAACATAATGTGGTGTTATCTGACGAATTGGCATTAGAAGAAGAACGCGAACGTCATATCGCACAAGTTGAGTCTTTAGAGTTTTCTCATGAAGAGCTGCGAGATGCACGTAATGAGCAGCGTCGCGTAGAGCAAGATCAGCAAGCTGAAATTAAAAAACTAGAGGTAATTGCACCTTCATGGATTGCGGCTAATGATGTGCTGGAATCGTTGAAAGAGCAAAGCGGAGCGGATTTATACGACAGCCAAGCGGTTATGTCGCAAATGCAACTCGTGCTGGAAGATGAAAAAGCGCAATCGCTAGCGAAAGATAAACTCGCTGAGCGCAGAAATCAGCTTGAGCAAGAGATCGAACGTCTTGCGTCTCCAGGTGGTTCAAATGATCCTCGCTTAAAAGGGTTAGCTGACACATTAGGTGGTGTGCTTCTTTCTGAAATTTACGATGACATTACCATTGGTGACGCTCCATATTTCAGTGCGATGTATGGCCCTGCTCGTCACGCTATTGTGGTGTCAGATCTTGACGGCATCAAAGAGAAATTGGTTGAGCTAGACGATTGCCCTGAAGATTTATACATTCTTGAAGGTGACGTTGATGCGTTTGACGACAGCTCATTCAATGCTGATGAATTAGAGGGTGCTGTTTGCGTTCAACTTAATGATCGACAAATGCGCTACTCTCGTTTGCCAGAGATCCCACTGTTTGGTCGTGCCGCTCGTGAACAGCGTTTAGAGCTATTACGTGAACAGCGTGAAGAAGTGGTTGAGCAACATGCGAAAGCGGCATTTGATTCACAAAAACTTCAGCGTCTATATCAAGCGTTCAATGGTTTTGTCGCGCAACATATTCAAATTGCATTTGAAGCCGATCCTGAGCAAGCATTACAAGTTTTACGTGATAAGCGTAATCAAGTGATGAGAGTGCTTGCTGAACTGGATGCAAAAGAGCAGCAACAACGTAGTCAATTGACGTTAAGTAAAGCAGCAATTAAATCGCTAGATAAGTTGGCTCCTACGATCCGCTTTGTTGAAGATGATTCATTAGTTGAGCGTTTTGAAGAGATTGAAATCAAACTTAACCAATTAAGTGAAGCCAAAGCATTCATCGCGAACCACGGAAAATCCATTGCGCAGCTAGAGACGATCGCTAATGCACTAGAGGCGGATCCTGAGCAGTTTGATGCGCTTGAAGCTGATTACGCTCAAGCAGATAAAGAGCTACAGCAGCTAAAAACTCAAATGTTTGCGTTGGCCGATCTTGTTGAACGTCGACACTACTTCAGCTATGCCGATTCGGTTGACTTGCTCAATAAGAGCAGTGAATTGAGTGAGCAGTTAAAAGCGAAGTTAGTGGAAGCAGAGCGCGCGAGGATCCGTGGACGTGAGGCACTGAAGCAAGCTCAAGAGCAGATGAACCAATACAATCAGGTTCTTGCATCGTTGAAGAGTTCGCATCAAGCTAAACTTGAAACCGTTCAAGAGTTCAAACAAGAGCTTCAAGAGTTTGGCGTTAATGCTGACGAAGGTGCAGAAGAGCGAGCTCAGCGTCGTCGTGATGAGCTACATGAACGTTTGCATACGTCTCGTAGTCGTAAGAGCGAATACGAACGTACCATTACGTCAACTGAACTGGAAATGAAAGGCTTAGCAAAACGCCTGAAGAAGGTTCAGAAAGAGTACATCGAGTTGCGAACGTTTGTTGTCGCGGCAAAAGCGGGTTGGTGTTCAGTGCTACGCCTTGCTCGTGAAAATGATGTCGAGCGTCGTTTACATCGTCGTGAGTTAGCTTATTTGTCTGCGGGCGAGCTTCGTTCAATGTCTGATAAATCACTAGGTGCTTTACGTTTAGCTGTGGCAGACAATGATGATCTTCGTGATGCGCTTCGTTTGTCTGAAGATAATTCGAAGCCGGAACGTAAAGTGCTATTTTACATTGCCGTCTATCAGCATCTTCGTGAACGTATTCGTCAAGATATTATCCGCACCGACGACCCAGTAGAAGCCATTGAAGAGATGGAAGTTGAACTAGGGCGTCTAACGGAAGAGCTGACTCAACGTGAAAACCGCCTTGCTATTAGCTCTGAGTCGGTTGCGAGTATCATCCAGAAAACGATTCAACGTGAGCAGAACCGAATTCGTATGCTGAACCAAGGTTTGTCTAACATCTACTTCGGTCAAGTGAAGGGTGTTCGATTAAACGTTAAGATCCGTGAAAGTCATGAAGTTCTACTTTCTGGGTTAGCGTCTCAGCAAGATCAACACAAAGATCTATTTGAGAGCACGCGCTTTACCTTCTCGGAAGCGATGGCGAAACTGTTCCAGCGTGTGAACCCGCACATTGATATGGGGCAGCGTTCACCGCAGATCCTTGGTGAAGAGTTGCTTGATTATCGTAACTACCTTGAGTTAAGTGTTGAAGTTAACCGTGGTTCTGATGGCTGGTTACAAGCTGAATCTGGCGCGTTATCGACGGGTGAGGCTATTGGTACTGGTCAATCAATTCTGTTGATGGTTGTGCAGAGCTGGGAAGAAGAGTCACGCCGCTTACGTAGTAAAGATATTGTTCCTTGTCGTCTATTGTTCTTGGATGAAGCAGCACGTCTTGATAGTAAGTCAATTAATACACTGTTTGAACTGTGTGATCGTTTGGATATGCAGTTATTGATTGCAGCACCTGAGAACATCAGCCCAGAGCAGGGCACAACGTACAAGTTGGTTCGTAAGGTATTCAAAGATCATGAGCATGTACATGTTGTAGGGTTACGAGGCTTTGCAAGCTTAGAAAAAGAGGCTTCAAGCGGAGATGTTCAAGATGAATTACCGGAATTAGTCGGCGAAATCTAATTTATCTTGAAAGAACCTAGTTCTCTATAAACAGCTCTAAAATATAGCCCTTACGTTATCGTGGGGGCTTTTTTATTGATGGTAGCTAGCTTGGTCAAACTAGGTCTGAAAGTAGAGCAGGATCAAAAAAGCTCAGCATAGAATGGCTGAGCTTTTTAGCTTTTTGTCGACTATTAAGTGTTTGTCGAATACTAGCTTTTTGTCGAGTATTAACTATTCACTGAGTATTAATTATTCGCTGAGTTTTAATTATTTGGCGATAACCAACACCGTTCATAAAAAATAGGCAAGCACGGTAGGAGACTCATTTCTTTATTAAATCCCAGTACCGAATTGCTTCGCGGCATAGGCGACACGTTCTGCTGGCTTAGGGTATTCAGCGGGTGTTCCTAAATTCTCAATGTGGTGCAATCTTGGCAGCAGGCCAGATCCATTCGCAATTTGGATAGCTAACCCCGGACGCGCATTCAGTTCCAATACCATCGGGCCCTCTTCTTGGTCTAGAACCATGTCAGTGCCCATGTAACCAAGCCCTGTCATCTCCCAAGCACTGGATGCCAGAGTAAGGAGTTTTTCCCAATGAGGAACAACCAGTTCGTTTAAGCGTTTACCTGTGTCAGGGTGTAACTCGATAGGTTGGTCGAACTGCACCGCACGTACCGCTTTACCTGTTGCGATATCAAGCCCGACACCAACCGCGCCTTGGTGTAGGTTCGCCTTTCCGTCAGAAGCCGATGTTGATAGACGCATCATTGCCATCACAGGATAACCTTTAAAGACAATAATCCGTACATCCGGCACTCCCTCATAGCTGAAGCCATCGAAGCAACTATCAAACTTGATCAGGTTCTCCACTACCGCCACATCGTTCTTTCCACCAAGAGAAAAAAGACCGGCAAGAGCGTTACTGATATGGCGTTCTACATCTTCTTTATTAATGGTCGCGCCAGAAGGCTTCGTGTAAACCCCATCTTTGTGAGACGTGATCACTAGGATACCTTTACCACCACTGCCTTGTGCGGGTTTGATAACAAATCCGGGCCAATCGAGAACCATTTTATGGATCTTTTTGACTTCAGCTTGATGGCCAATCACACCAATCAGTTTTGGAACCGTTGCACCTGCTTGTTCTGCAATGATTTTCGTTTTTAGCTTGTCATCAACCAATGGGTATTTTGAACGATCATTATAGCGACCAATATAGCTATGGTTGCGTTTGTTCATTCCCATTATGCCTTTATCTTTTAGCTTAAAGGGTGAGGTGAATTGTTCCCACATAACTCAGTCCTCCGCTAAAGGTTTAAAGCGACGAAGTTCGGTTAATCGGTAGCCTGTGTAGTTACCTAGTAATAGGATCACTGCAAGGATAACCAATTGAAGCCCAATAAAGTTAAACGTTAAGTGCTGGATAAATCCGTTGGTCATGCCTAAGTAAACTAATACTGCGGTGAAAAGCGAGCCGCCACCTTGGAGCATTACCTCTTTAGCGCCTTCCTCTTCCCAAAGGATCGACATGCGTTCGATTGTCCAAGAGAGGATGATCATCGGGAAGAAGGTAATGGAGAGTCCTTCTGTCAGACCAATCTTGAAAGCAACCACGGTGAACACCGAGATGATCAAGATAACCGTAATGATGACGGCGGATATTCGAGCCACGAGTAATAAATTCAGCTTGGATAAATAACTTCGAATGATCAACCCTGTTCCCACAATCAACAAGAAGCCGACAATACCGGTGACTAATTGAGTTTGTACGAAGGCAACCGCGATAAGCACTGGCATGAAGGTTCCTGATGTTTTCAGTCCAATGATGACACGTAAGAACACAACAATTAGCGCACCGATTGGAATCAGCATGATGGTCTTAAACATCGCTTGCTCTTCAAGGGGTAAACTATGAATGGAGAAGTTGAGCAGTTGGTCGGCTACGACTTTGTTTTCTGTTGCCTGCGAAGATGAAACCTCTTGTGCGATCATTGAGAAATGCACGCTGCTGCTGCTTCCTCCAATCACGTCGAGTAGAGAGACATTCGACTCATCCCAGATAAGCAGATTCGCTTGATTCGTTTCAATCCCGCTTTCTGGCGAAAAAAGTACCCAATCTTTTCCGTTCCAAACTTGCACCATACGTTGAATATTTTGGCGACGACGACCATCTTCAAGTTCGATAACACCTACTGATTTATTGTCTACACCGGCGTAAGACAGCAGCTTAGTTGCTGCTTTTACTTTGTCCATTGTGTTTAGAATCAATGCTGCATTTTGACTATCGGGATCATTAAGGATTTTTATCAGTTCACGAGCAAAAGTGACGTTATCTGCCGAGCGTTGTGTAGCTCGTTCAATCACTGCAATGGCTGCTGCCTCTTCCGGCCCGTTAAAGGTTGGTTTGACAAGGCTTCCCTCTTGTGGAGGAATAACGTCAACTTGAGCTTGGTCATCAACTAAAAATTCGGTTTTGTAATAGATGGTTTGAGCATCTTTAGCTTGTCGAATTGACCACTCAGCCCTACGTCCAGTATCAGTATTCAAATAAGAGACACCGTAACCTGGCGATGAGGCTGATTCACTGATTAGCGTAAAACCTGATTGAGTGTGCGGTGCCGCAAGTGATACTTTGGCGGCTTTACCCTCGGCTGTAAACTCGATTCTGGCTTCTATATTCCAAACTTGGCTGGTTTCACCCGGAGTCCACGGCACGCCATAAGTTTGATGACGGAACATACTCAATGCAACCCCGCCAATAATTAAGAGCGCAATTGAGATATAGAAAGGAATTCTTGACGTCATAAAGTGTTCCTATTTTTCAGTCTTATTATCTGTATGAAGATATTTTTTGCTGACATCCACTAACGCGATATCTTTTATAAACTCTCTTCCAAGTAATACAGGATTGCTCATTTGAGAGCGATCTGCCAATGTAAATTGCGCTTTTTCATGGATTTTTCCGACTTTCACCCATAATTCAATAGCGGCACGTCGTTCTGTTTCGTTGGTAGTGGATTGACGAATTTTTACGTAGCGAATAATAGGCGCTTCAATCCAGTGTTTATCTGCTTGGTTTTCTGATGTTTCTGAACCGTCTGCAAGATGGAATTTCACCCATTTTTTGCCGTTGCGTTCAAATTCTTGAATATCAATGGCATTAAGCGAAGAGGTCGCGGCTCCAGTATCAATACGAGCATCAAATGATTGCTTCATTGACTCGATGGTAACTTTTTCTATTGCACCTAAAATGATGCTGCTTTGATGAGTGGTATTGCTTGTCTGTTCGACTGGGCTTTCTGTCGCAGGTTCATCGACGGAATTGGTGATGGGAGTCGCTTGTATTGCAACATCAAGCTTATCATTCAATTGTTGGACATCAGTCTCAAGGCTTTCAATATAGTCAGCTTGGTTGCTTATCTGCAATTCAAGATTGGTCAACTTGTTGGAAAGATTCGTCTCTGATTGTTGGATCGTATTCACCAGTATTTGATGATTTTTATCTGCACTGGTGAGAGAGCAACCAGAAAGTAAACTGACGATGACGATAGGAGCATATCGCTTAAACATGTACGACCTTAATATTGAACTTTAAGTTATTGTTATCGTAAGTTTAACCTATCCGCAAGAATGCGTGAAGCTTCCTTATGTTAATGTGAAGTCATGCTCGGCTTATTGAGTAAAAACAGTGTCAAAAATGGTCTTTTTTAACACTGTTTTTGATTTTGGATACTTTGGCGTGACTATGGTTTCTTGGCAACCAAAATAGCACGTCTTGGTGCGGGGTGGCCTTCGACCGTTTTAGTCGAGTCATTCGGGTCAAGATAATCAGGAAGTGAGTTGTGTGTCATCCATGTTGTTGAGCGCTGCTCGCCCACTGTCGTAACATTCTCATCGACGATTTTTACATCAACAAATCCGGTTTGTTCCAACCACACTTTGAGTGCTTTAGCTGAAGGGAAAAAGTACACATTGCGCATTTGTGCGTAGCGGTCTACTGGTACTAGAACCGCATTTTCATCGCCAGCAATAACCAAGGTTTCAAGCACAAGTTCGCCACCAGAAACAAGCTGATCTCTCAGTTGAATCAAGTGATCTAACGGTGAACGGCGGTGGTAAAGTACGCCCATGCTGAATACCGTATCGAAGGCTTCTAATTTAGGTAACTGTTCGATGCCTAAAGGCAGAAGGTGAGCGCGTTGATCGTCGCCCATCAATTTACGAATCGCTTCAAACTGGATCAAGAATAGATGTGAAGGATCAATACCCACACATAGGCGAGCTTGTTCACCGAGCATGCGCCACATATGGTAACCGTTACCACAGCCGACATCTAAAATAGAGCGATCTTTCAACGGTGAGATATGAGGTAATACTCGATCCCATTTCCAATCTGAGCGCCACTCTGTATCGATGTGAATGTCGTGAGCGGTATAAGGACCTTTACGCCAAGGGTGAAATGTTTTCAGCAAGCTTTCTAGTTTTTTACGTTCACCATCCGCAATCGGTTGTGCATTCGAAATGGTGACAGACTCTTTTAGCTCAATCGTATCAGGTTTATCTGATGGAATTTTGTTCAGCGCTTTAACCCAACGCTCAAAATCTCCATGATCTGCATTACCCCAATCTGTTAACTGTTGAGGTAAAACATTTAGCCAAGGTTGAAGGCGAGTATCTTGTGCTATCAATTGATAGAAATTAGCAAAATTGAACATGAGTTATCTTAATCGTTATATAAATGAGAGAGGCACTCTGTATAAAGTGCCGCTAAATAGTGAAGCCCACAGCTAGAGCGTGGTTAAAGTGCTATTTGATGGCAAACATAGAGCCGAAATTGAAACATTGAAACCAAACTTCGTAGCTTGAAAATCCAATGTCTTTAAAGCGATCTTTATGAATTTGGATAGAATCTGGTCGCATCACATTCTCAATGGCGCTACGTTTTTGACTCACTTCAAGTTCGCTATACCCATTGGCACGTTTGAAATCATGGTGCAAATCGATTAATAGCTCGTTTGAGGTTTCGTTTTCGAATACGTATTTTTCGGAGACGATGAGTATTCCGCCTGGGCGTAACCCTGCGTAAATCTTTTTAAGCAGCGCAGAGCGATCTTCAGGAGAGAGAAACTGTAGCGTGAAATTAAGCACGACAACGGAAGCATCTTCGATTTCAATTTCACGTATATCCGCTTCCAATACCGTTACAGGAGTATCAGAACGGTAAGCGTTAACATGTAATTTGCAGCGCTCAACCATTGCTGATGAATTATCAATGGCTAGAATTTGGCACCCTTCCTGCTGAATATGGCGACGCATAGAGAGCGTCGCTGCACCGAGAGAACAACCTAGATCGTAAACCTTTGAATGAGGCTTAGCGAAACGTTCCGCAAGCATGCCAATAGCAGAGATAATATTGCTGTAGCCGGGAACCGATCGTTGGATCATATCTGGGAAAACTTCAGCTACTCTTTCATCAAAAGTAAAATCGCCAATCTTATCGATAGGAGCTGAAAAGATAGTGTCTTTAGTGTTCATGCTCATTTCTCAATGCAAGAGTTGGTGTGTGGAATACATGCGCCAACGTTACAAATTAGTATTGCGAATACAGTCAATATTCAGAGTCGGCGAATATTGACTGTAAAAAGGGGGCATATTTTATGAAAAATTGCTCACTTTGTCATTAATAATGAGGAAGTAGATTTACACACTCAAAACATATCGATTTGTGGGCTGTTCACGCTATTCGGAAAAGTGGGGAGGGGTGGCAGGGTATGCCGTTGTTGAAGGGTTATGTCCTGCTGTAACAGATCATAAAGTTTGAGCGCTAATTCAGGCGCTTGAACGTTATCTGGTGTATGAATCATTAAATAGGGTTGCTTTCCTTGTTGGATCCAAGTGGAGAGCTTCGCAAGCCAAGGTTGGAAAAAAGCCACATTAGCTTCAATATCTGGGTGTCCAATGAAGCGGATCATGGGATTGGTGCTTGTTGCAATGGCATGGGCGGGGACTTTTGGCTTATTTCTGTGTGCTTCTCTTACCGCTTCAGTTGTCGGTGGAGCTGCAAACACAGGACGGCTGTCCATAATGATCCGGTTGATGTTGTTTTCAACTAACCACTGGTTAAACTGTTTTTCGTCATCGTTCTTATTGAAGAAGCCCAAATGGCGGACCTCAATGCCTAATTTTATTTCTGGCGGAAAGCCTTGGCAGAACTTCTGTAAAATAGGTAGATCCGCAGGAGAGAAGGCCGCAGGCAGTTGGATGGTCCATTGACCAATTTTAGACCAGAGCGGCTGCATCACAATTAAGAAATCTTTCAAGCTTTGCTGGCTATGACGCAGCATCTGCTGGTGGGTGATCTCTTTTGGAAGCTTAAATGTGAAGCGAAATTCATCAGGTGTACTGGCTTGCCAGTTTTGAATTGTCGCCATTGACGGGGTCGCATAAAAAGTGGTGTTACCCTCGACGGTATGAAAGACCTGAGAATATTTTGCGAGCCTTTCTGCTGGCTTAGTGCCATTTCCATAGAAGCTTGCTTGCCACTGAGAGTGCGACCACATGGTTAATCCAAGTCGAATGGGTAATTGAGTCATCATCTCTCTGTGAAGTAAGTGGCCGATATTGAACTGTACGAAACTTTTGATCGTTTGGAAACGGTAACGATATAATCCGATGAAAAGTTACACTTTTGATGTTTATTTAGCCGCTTGTTGGGGCGAAATGCATCAAAGCATGATAAAACACAACAAATTGTATTCTGGAAGGTCGATTTTAAGTGATTTTCAGCGTATAAATGACACTTTGCTCTGTCGGAAGTCCATTTTCTGGCAGCCTAGAATTAGACATTATTAAAGAGATTGGGAAATTCATTATGCGTACCCATTACTGTGGTGACCTGAACAAGTCCCTTGCAGGACAAACTGTAGAACTTTGCGGCTGGGTTAACCGTCGCCGTGATTTAGGCGGTCTTATCTTCATTGATATGCGAGATCGTGAAGGTGTCGTTCAGGTAGTTATTGACCCAGATATGAAAGATGTATTTGAGGTAGCTAGCCAACTGCGTAATGAGTTCTGTATCAAATTTACAGGTGAAGTTCGTGTTCGCCCTGACAGCCAAGTCAATAAAGATATGGCAACAGGTGAAGTGGAATTATTAGCAAGCGGTCTTGAAATCATCAACCGTTCAGAAGCGCTACCACTAGACTTCAACCAAACGAACTCAGAAGAGCAGCGTCTTAAGTACCGTTACATCGATTTGCGTCGCCCAGAGATGAGCGATCGCATTAAACTACGTGCTCGTGCTTCTAGCTTTGTGCGCCGTTTCTTAGATGAGAACCTATTCTTAGATATTGAAACGCCAGTACTTACTAAAGCAACACCAGAAGGTGCTCGTGACTACCTAGTCCCTAGCCGCGTTCATAAAGGTAGCTTTTACGCGCTTCCACAATCTCCACAGTTGTTCAAACAACTGCTGATGATGTCTGGATTTGACCGTTACTACCAAATCGTAAAATGTTTCCGTGATGAAGATTTACGTGCTGATCGTCAGCCTGAATTTACTCAAATCGATATCGAAACATCATTCATGTCTTCTCAAGAAGTTCGTGATGTAACAGAGCGTCTTGTACACGACATGTGGAAAGAGCTTTTAGATGTCGAGCTAGGTCAATTCCCGGTTATGCCATTCTCTGAAGCGATTCGTCGTTTTGGTTCTGACAAGCCTGATCTACGTAACCCACTAGAACTTGTTGATGTTGCCGATCTTGTAAAAGATGTGGAATTCCAAGTATTTGCTGGCCCTGCGAATGATGAAAATGGTCGTGTTGCGGTAATTCGTGTTCCTGGCGGTGCTAAACTGTCTCGTAAGCAAATTGACGAGTACGGTAAATTTGTCGGTATCTACGGCGCGAAAGGCTTAGCATGGATGAAAGTCAACGATCGTGCAGCAGGCTTTGAAGGTGTTCAATCTCCAGTTGCTAAGTTCCTAAGCGAAGATATCGTGAATGGTATCCTTGAGCGTACTGAAGCTGAAACAGGTGATATCATCCTATTTGGTGCAGATAAAGCGGGTATCGTTGCAGAAGCAATGGGCGCTTTACGTATCAAACTTGGTGACGATCTTGAGCTGACAGATAAGAAAGCGTGGGCACCACTTTGGGTTATCGATTTCCCAATGTTTGAAGAAGATGGTGAAGGTAACTTGCATGCAATGCACCACCCATTCACATCTCCTCTAGGTATGACAGCGGAAGAGCTTCAAGCTAATCCGGCTGCTGCGAATTCTGATGCTTACGATATGGTTATCAATGGCTACGAAGTTGGTGGTGGTTCTGTTCGTATTCACAACTCAGACATGCAAACAGCAGTATTTAATATCTTAGGTATTGAAGCGAAAGAGCAACAAGAGAAATTTGGTTTCCTACTTGAAGCTCTAAAATACGGCACGCCGCCGCATGCTGGTCTTGCTTTTGGTCTTGACCGCCTTGCAATGCTACTTTGTGGTACTGAAAACATTCGTGACGTAATTGCATTCCCTAAAACAACAGCCGCTTCTTGTTTGTTGACTGATGCTCCTAGTCTTGCTAACCCAGCATCACTAGAAGAGTTAGCCATTGCGGTTAATTTAGCGAAAGAGAAAGAAGCCGAGTAATCAATCTCGAGTGGACTCTTGTTCGTTAAGTTTTAACAATGAATGCCCGTTTTTACGGGCATTTTTATATCTATGCCAATCTGAATTTATGGATATAAAACTGTGATGAATTTTGATTGGAACGGTAAGAATTTATGTCAATTATTTTAGGAATCGATCCGGGTTCTCGCATTACAGGTTACGGGGTGATCAAACAAAATGGTCGCCACTTACACTATTTAGGTAGTGGTTGTATCCGAATGTCTGAAAAAGAGCTACCAGGGCGACTCAAACAAATATACGCCGGAGTGACTGAGATCATCACTCAATTTCAACCGGATGTGTTTGCCATTGAACAAGTCTTTATGTCGAAGAATGCCGATTCAGCTCTCAAGCTAGGTCAAGCCCGTGGTAGTGCGATTGTTGCCGCAGTGAACGCCGATTTACCTGTATATGAATATGCTGCGAGATTAATTAAGCAAGCGGTTACCGGCTCTGGTGGGGCAGATAAAGCGCAAGTTCAGCATATGGTCATGACGATGTTAAAACTCCCCGCGAAACCTCAAGCGGATGCTGCTGATGGGTTAGGGGTGGCAATTTGTCATGCGAATACCAATAAAACATTGATTGCATTAGCTGGGAAAGCGACAGGAGCAAAAAGAGGGCGTTATAGATAGTGATTTTTATTGTGACGATCTTTTAATCAATATAAACATTTAACGACTATTTAGCTCAAATTCCTACAGTGAACAACAATAAAGAACTGGATATGTATCCAGTTCTTTTATATTCTTATTTGCGTATTTTATCCTTAAGAGAATGAATTGTGATTGGACGTCTTCGTGGAACCCTCATTGAAAAGCAGCCTCCTGAACTATTGATTGAAGTCAGCGGAATTGGTTATGAAGTTCAAATGCCAATGAGCTGTTTTTATGAATTACCAAATATAGGTGATGAGGCCATTATTTATACCCACTTTGTGGTTCGTGAAGATGCACAGTTACTTTATGGATTTAACACCGTTAAAGAGCGCGCTTTGTTCCGAGAAGTTATAAAAGCGAATGGTGTTGGACCAAAATTAGGCTTGGGTATCTTGTCAGGTATGACCGCGAGCCAATTTGTCTCAAGTGTTGAACGAGAAGACATTTCTACATTAGTGAAATTACCGGGTGTAGGTAAGAAAACCGCTGAACGTTTAGTGGTAGAAATGAAGGATCGTCTAAAGGGGTGGGGAGAAGGTGATTTGTTCACTCCTGCAACAGATGCGGCACCAAGTGATAATGGTACGATTACGAACCCTAACAGTACCAAAGATGAAGCAGTAAGTGCGTTGCTTGCTTTGGGTTACAAGCCTGTTCAAGCATCTAAGATAGTTTCACAAGTAGCGAAACCTGACATGAGCAGTGAAGCTTTGATTAGAGAAGCGCTAAGAGCAATGGTGTAAAGTGAGAGCCACCGCTTTCGAATTTAACTATTTAAACAAATCACTATAAAAGTAGAGTAATTGATGATTGAAGCTGATCGTTTAATCGCCCCTGATAATCCAGTCTTTAAAGATGAAGATGTTATTGACCGTGCGATACGTCCGAAGAAACTGGCTGACTACCGAGGTCAGGATCATGTCCGCGATCAGATGGAAATTTTCATTAAAGCCGCACAAATGCGTGAAGAGCCTCTTGACCACCTGTTGATCTTTGGGCCTCCAGGGCTTGGTAAAACTACGCTTGCTAATATTGTCGCGAATGAGATGGAAGTGAATATTCGCACCACTTCTGGACCTGTTTTGGAAAAAGCAGGGGATCTGGCTGCTTTGTTGACCAACCTAGAAGAGAATGACGTCTTATTTATTGATGAAATTCACCGTCTGAGCCCTATTGTTGAAGAGATCCTCTACCCTGCAATGGAAGATTACCAGCTCGACATCATGATTGGTGAAGGCCCAGCAGCACGCTCCATTAAAATCGATCTGCCACCCTTTACTCTGATAGGGGCAACCACGAGAGCGGGGTCATTAACGTCACCGCTGAGAGACCGATTTGGTATTGTTCAACGTCTTGAGTATTACAATGTCAAAGATCTACAACATATTGTGCAGCGCAGTGCGGATTGCTTAGGTTTGTCGATGGATTCAGAGGGTGCACTCGAAGTGGCTCGTCGTGCCCGAGGTACACCACGTATTGCCAACCGATTGTTACGCCGAGTTCGTGATTATGCTGAAGTAAAAGGCAATGGACACATTTGTTCAGATATAGCGGATAAAGCGCTCGACATGCTTGATGTCGATAATCAAGGTTTCGATTACATGGACAGAAAATTGTTGCTGGCCATCATGGAAAAATTTTCAGGCGGCCCGGTAGGGTTAGATAATTTAGCCGCAGCAATAGGTGAAGAGAAAGATACGATTGAAGATGTGCTAGAGCCTTATTTGATTCAGCAAGGCTATCTTCAACGAACACCTCGCGGTCGAATTGCGACTGATAGAGCGTATTTACACTTTGGGATCGATAAACAGTAAAACAACTAAGATGGTTAGACCTTTAGTCTAGAGCAATCACAAGTAAACCATCATAGCAGTACCGCTAGAAGAGCCGACTTTAAGAATAAGTCGGCTTTTTTGATATTTGTAGAACTGAAACTACCTATCGCATAATGCAATCTATGATTCCATTTTTGGTAAGTTGATTAATGCTTAGTATCGAAAGAGCGGAATATGTGGATTTTGTGTGTTTTTATTTGGGTGTTCTGTTAATAAAACAATCACTATTCATGACTTTTATCACGGACTGTAACCTTAGAGGTTAATGTTCGGTTGATCTAAATCAAGTTGTGTAAAAAGCAATCAAATTGCTTGGTGTTTAATTGACTTAAATCAAAGCAAGAATTGGTTATAAACCTTTTGAAACAATCTGATTTTAGCAGTAATATTAGCTCTAGCTATATTAGCTATCGCTTAACAAATAACTAACCATTGGAGTACATTTTCGCAACAATAATTTCTTTATTAATAACAGTTTGTGGGGTGATTTAACATTTCACGCTGATGTTGCAGAATGTCTAACGTGTCACTCAGCCGACACAAAGGAGTTACCATGATTGACGTTGTTGATCTCTCGCGATTGCAGTTTGCATTCACGGCGATGTATCACTTCTTATTCGTTCCATTGACTTTAGGTATGGCATTTTTGCTTGCCATCATGGAGTCTCTATATGTAATGACCGATAAGCAAATCTATAAGGACATGACAAAGTTCTGGGGTAAGCTATTCGGGATTAACTTTGCACTTGGTGTGGCAACAGGCCTTACCATGGAATTCCAGTTCGGAACCAACTGGTCTTACTATTCTCATTACGTAGGTGATATTTTTGGTGCTCCGCTTGCCATTGAAGCCTTAGTTGCCTTTTTCCTTGAATCTACTTTTGTGGGTCTCTTCTTCTTCGGTTGGGATAGGTTATCTAAACGACAACATTTGGCCGTAACTTGGTTAGTTGCGTTAGGTTCAAACTTCTCTGCACTATGGATCTTGATTGCGAACGGCTGGATGCAAAACCCTGTCGGCGCAGAATTTAACTTCGAAACCATGCGTATGGAAATGGTCAGCTTTGCTGAAGTCGTTTTCAACCCTGTAGCGCAAGTTAAATTTGTTCATACGGTTGCCTCTGGTTATACCGCAGGTTCAATGTTCGTACTTGGTATCAGTTCTTACTACCTATTAAAAGGCAGAGATGTTGCCTTTGCTCGTCGCTCATTCGCGATTGCCGCCTCTTTCGGTATGGCCGCTATTTTATCGGTAATGGTTCTAGGCGATGAGTCTGGTTATGAACTAGGTGAAGTGCAGAAAGTGAAGCTTGCGGCGATTGAAGCCGAGTGGCATACCGAAGAAGCACCAGCAGCATTTACTGTGTTTGGTTTACCTAACCAAGAAGAGATGCATACTGATTTCGCCATTAAGATCCCTTACGTAATGGGTATTATTGCAACTCG
Source organism: Vibrio sp. 03-59-1 (assembly GCF_013114135.1). NCBI lineage: Bacteria > Pseudomonadati > Pseudomonadota > Gammaproteobacteria > Vibrionales > Vibrionaceae > Vibrio > Vibrio sp. 03-59-1. The sequence goes on along the minus strand of NZ_VTYA01000008.1, from coordinate 34,763 downwards.
CTCTTTTGATACTCAAGTGACAGGCTTACGTGATTTACGTGAAGAGCACGTAGAGCGCATCCGCACAGGTATGTATGCTTACGAATTGCTTGAAAAGCTGCGTGCTGGTGACAAGACAGATGCTAACAAAGCGGCATTTGACGAAGTTAAGAATGATCTTGGCTACGGACTTCTACTTAAACGCTATACCGACAATGTTGTCGATGCGACTGAAGATCAGATTCAAGCTGCTGCGGACGATTCAATTCCGACGGTTTGGCCTCTATTCTTCTCCTTCCGAATCATGGTTGCATGTGGTGTTGCGATGCTTCTGATTTTTGGCTTTGCGTTTATTCAAACCTGTCGTCAAAAAATTGGTCAGAAGAAGTGGTTATTAAAAGCGGCATTGTACGGCATGCCACTACCTTGGATTGCAATCGAAGCCGGTTGGTTTGTTGCTGAATTCGGTCGTCAACCATGGGCTGTTGGTGAAATCTTACCTGTGAATGTGGCGGTTTCTGCTCTGACAATGGGTCAGCTATGGTCATCACTGTTTGCCATTCTAGCGCTTTATACGGTGTTCCTAATTGCAGAAGTTTTCCTTATGGTGAAATTTGCACGTAAAGGACCAAGTAGTCTAAAAACAGGTCGTTATCACTTTGAACAAGACGAAAACTCTGTTGAAGACAAAGTTAGTCGCCAAGTAGAAGTATAAGTGAGGAAGCACAATTATGTTTGATTACGAAATCTTACGACTTATTTGGTGGATACTAATTGGTGTATTACTGGTTGGTTTCGCCGTAACGGATGGCTTTGACTTAGGTGTGGGTGCCTTGGTTACAGTAATCGGTAAAAACGATACAGAGCGTCGAGTGATGATTAATACTATCGCTCCACACTGGGATGGTAACCAAGTTTGGTTAATTACTGCTGGTGGTGCTTTATTTGCAGCTTGGCCATTAGTGTACGCAACATCATTCTCTGGCTTCTATTTTGCAATGATTGTCGCATTAGCAGCTCTATGGCTACGCCCACTTGGTTTGGATTACCGCTCTAAAATTGAAGATCCTAGATGGCGTAAAGCTTGGGATGGTGCAATTTGTGCGAGTGGCGTGATCCCACCAGTTATTTTTGGTGTCGCTTTTGGTAACTTGTTGCAAGGCGTACCTTTCCAACTGAGTGACTTCATGATGCCAACTTATCATGGTTCATTCTTTGGTTTATTGAATCCGTTTGCTTTACTTTGCGGTGTTATTAGCTTGTCTATGTTCTTGCTGCAAGGCGCGACATGGTTACAGATGAAAACCGTTGATGAAGTACATACGCGTTCACGTACTATTGCTCAGGTAATGGGTCTTGTGATTGCAGTTGCATTTGTAGCAGCAGGTTTTTGGATTCAAAACATTGATGGTTATGTGATTGTTAGTGCGCTAGATCATGCCGCTCCGTCTAACCCAATCAACAAAGAAGTGGTTAGAGAAGCGGGTGCTTGGATGGCGAACTTTGAAAAATACCCATTAATGTGGATTGCACCAGCGCTTGGCGTAGTCATGCCGCTAATTGCAGTCATCGCGTCTCGCTTTGAGAAAGGTGCCATTGCCTTTATCGCATCAAGCTTAACGAATGCTGGCGTTGTATTCACGGCTGGTTTAGCAATGTTCCCATTTGTTATGCCATCAAGCCTAGTTCCAAGCCACAGCTTAACGATGTGGGATGCGACTTCAAGTGAACTGACATTAAACCTGATGACAGGTGTTGCGTTCGTGATGGTGCCAATCATTTTGGCATACACAACTTGGACTTATTACAAAATGTTTGGTCGTCTTGATAAGAAATTTATCGAAGACAACAGTACATCGGCTTATTAAGGAGCATTACTATGTGGTATTTCGCATGGATCCTAGGTGTGTTACTGGCATGTGCCTTTGGGATCATCAATGCTCTTTGGTTAGAGCACTCAGAAATGATGGATAAAGACAGTGAGTAATCTCACAGAGCAAGTGACCCGCTTACATGCGCCCATGAATAAAACTGTGCTAAGAGCATTAGCATTGATTTTGGGCTTCATGCATGTAGGTTTGGTTATGTGGGATCCTGATACATACGGGCAAAGCATTGGTGGCTTTAACGCAATCATTAGTCCGTTACTCATATGGGCAATATGCTCAAGTATGATTTTTGGGATTGGTTTTAAACCAAGAGCTTGGTATTGGCAGCTATTGTTTAGCCCTTACTTCTCTCTATCCATATTGCTCTATTTAACAGTAATTCGTTTGGCATCGTGATATTACATGCTGGAACAATGAGTTGAATGTTTTTTATTCGAATAGAGGCTATCTTAATCAGATGGCCTCTATTTTTTTATACTCAATTCAAAAAAAGCTGTGACTTTTATACTAATCAGTAATTGATGGGTTATAGTATTTGCTTACTTAAGCTAACGATGGTTTTAATTTAATCAATATGGCAGAAACATTTAACTGGCCAGTGACGATTTACTATGAAGACACCGACGCTGGTGGTGTGGTTTATCATTCAAACTATCTGAAATTCTTTGAACGCGCACGAACTGAGATGCTGCGAGCAAAAGGAATTAGTCAGCAAGTATTATTGGAACAAAACATCGGCTTTGTAGTCCGACATATCGATATAGACTTCTTACAAGGAGCCAAGTTAGATGACAAGCTTACCGTTGTCTCTTATCTAACTGAAATGAAACGAGCTTCATTGATCTTCTGTCAAGAGATCGTCAATCCTGATGGCGACATATTGTGTAAAGCCATAGTTAAGGTAGCATGTATCGATAATATGAAAATGAAACCCAAGGCGATGCCTAAATCAATTATTTTGGAGTTTACCGACAGTGAATGCTGATATTTCTATTCTCGATCTCTTTTTGCAAGCTAGCATCCTAGTTAAGATCGTAATGTTAATTTTAATGGGAATGTCTGTCGCTTCCTGGGCGATGATCATTAAACGTAGCAAAGTACTTGCTGCTGCCGCGAAAAATACCGAAACCTTTGAAGATAAATTTTGGTCGGGTGCGGACTTATCCCAGCTATATCAAGACGTAAAAAAGCGTAAGGATGATATTACGGGGACGGAAGAGATTTTTTATTCAGGTTTTACCGAGTTTGCTCGGTTACGTAAGAGTAATGCAGCCTCTCCTGACTTTATTATGGAAGGGACAGGCCGAGCCATGCGCGTCTCTGTTGCACGTGAAGTTGATGAGCTTGAAACTAATTTACCTTTTCTTGCTACGGTAGGTTCGATTAGTCCTTACATTGGTCTGTTTGGAACCGTTTGGGGGATCATGCATGCCTTTATCGCCCTTGGTGAAGTTAAACAGGCAACTCTTGCGATGGTTGCTCCGGGTATTGCAGAAGCTCTAGTTGCAACCGCAATGGGCTTATTTGCCGCTATCCCTGCGGTAATGGCTTACAATCGCTTAAGTAACAAAGTCAGTAAGTTAGAACATAACTACGCGACATTCTCTGAAGAGTTTCATAGCATTCTTCACCGTCAAGCAATGGCGGGAAGGGAGTAATCGATGGCGGGTTATCAACGCAAAAAGCGTAAAATGACTGCTGAGATTAATGTTGTTCCTTATATTGATGTCATGTTAGTCCTGCTCATCATTTTTATGGTGACATCCCCTTTTGTTACACAAGGGGTTGATGTAGAGCTACCAACTGCCTCAAGTGCGAAATCAGCACCTGAGTTATTAGGTGATAAAGCGTCAAGTTTCATTATTGTCGAAATAGACAAAGAGGGTAATTTGGGCTTAAGCGTTAATAATGAAGATGTGCAGCGAGGCTTGTCATTAACGGACGTTATTGTACGAGTGAAAGCTGAATTGTCGATAAACCCAGATTCACCGGTTGCTGTTGGTGGGGACGCCGCGACGCCATACTCTGACGTTGTATTAGTCCTTGATGAATTAAGCCAAGCGGGTGTGCCTAAAGTTGGGTTATTAACGGACATAAAGGGATAAATTTCCGTATTAGCATGAAAGAAAACAATAAAAAAAATAACAGTCGAGGTAGCTACGGCGGACCAGTTGCCATTTCTTTAGGCTTACATGCCATATTGGTTGTGGGTCTGCTGTGGGGAACAGATTTTACCATGTCGAAACCTGAAGTTTCAGGACAGATGGTTCAGGCTGTGGTTATCGATCCGCAACTCGTGCGTAAGCAAGCTCGTGAAATTAGAAAGCAACGCGAAAGTGCGGCTAACAAAGAACAAGATAGACTTGAAAAATTAAGACGCGAAAGCGAACGCCTAGAGAAAAATCGAAAAGCAGAAGAAGAGTCGATACGTAAACTCAAAGAACAACAAGCTCGTGAAGCTAAAGCGACACGCGCAGCGGAGAAAAAACGCAAAGCGCAAGAAGAGCGCGTTAAGAAAGAGCAGCAGAAGGCAAAAAAAGCGGAGGAAGCTCGTAAGCTGAAAGAGATAGAACTCAAGAAAGCAGAGCAAAAACGCGTAGCGAAACAAGCCGCGATTGCACAGGCTGAGAAAGAACGAGTAGCAAAAGAGGCCGCCATTGCCAGAGCGGAAAAACAACGTATAGAGAAAGAGAAAGCCGCAGAAGCTGCGAAAGAAAAAGCGCGACGAGCAAAAGAAGCAGCAAAAAAAGCGGAAGCGGATCGTATTGCAAAAGAGAAAGCGGCAAAGAAAGCAGCAGACTTGGCTAAGAAAGAGCAAGCTCGATTAAAGCAGTTGGAAAAAGAACGCAAGCAGCAAGAAGAGGCGATGAACAATATCTTTTCTGGCCTTGAAAATGAAGCGTCACAAAATAATTCTGCAAAGCAGCAGTTCATCACTTCTGAAACGGATCGTTACGGTGCAATTTACACTCAATTGATCCAACAAAATTTGTTACTAGAAGACAGCTATAAAGGAAAGTCTTGTAAAGTCAACTTAAGACTAATCCCAACGGGTGCTGATGCTATGTTGAGTAATTTGTCGATTATTGGTGGTGATACTAGGTTATGCGCAGCAACTAAAAGAGCCGTAGCTCAAGTTCGTTCTTTTCCATTGCCAAAAGATTTGAGTGTAGTGGAAAAGCTTAAAAATATTAATTTAACCGTAGTACCAGAGTAAAAGGAATAACTTGTGTTTAAACGACTGATCATTGGGTGCCTGTTGGTTATTTCGAGTAGTGTTCAACTTGCGAATGCCGCTCTAGAATTGGTGATTACGGACGGAATAAATTCTGCGCGACCAATTGCGATCGTTCCTTTTAAATGGGACGGTACGAAACCATTACCACACGATGTATCTGCCATTGTGGCTTCAGATTTACAACGTAGTGGTAAATTTAGTCCGATAAAAATCAGCAAAATGCCTCAAACTCCCTACAACGAGGGTGAAGTCGATTTTGATGCTTGGACGAGTTTAGGCGTTGATTCACTGCTTACCGGTTCTGTTACTCAAAATGCAGAGGGCAAATTTGTCATCAATTACCAATTAGTTGATGTGGTTCGTGGGCAGTTAACTCAAGGACAAAGCAAAGCTCTGAGTAATGATGGACAGCTTGTATTGTCAAAAGACCATGTCCTATTTAGCAAAAGAGCGGTCATTGATGGTAAGAGAATGCGTGAATATGCTCACCGTATTTCTGATTTAGTTTATGAAGAGTTAACGGGTGAGAGAGGCGCATTTCTAACTCGTATCTCTTACGTCGTCGTGAATGATAAAGATAAATACCCCTACCAATTACGGGTAGCCGATTACGATGGTTACGATGAAAAACTTGTGTTGCGTTCTAAGCAGCCGTTAATGTCTCCCGCTTGGTCTCCTGATGGTCGACAGCTTGCGTATGTAAGTTTTCAAAATGGACAAGCTGAAGTTTTCATCATGGACATTTATACCGGAAAGACGGAAAAAGTAACGTCATACCCTCGACACAATGGTGCGCCAAAATTTTCACCTGATGGCAAGACATTGGCTATTGTCTTATCTAAAACGGGCAGCTTGCAAGTTTATACGTTGGATTTAGCAACACGTAAATTGACTCAAATAACGAGCGGTAGATCAAATAATACAGAACCGTTTTGGCATCCTGATGGAAAATCCTTAGTTTTCACATCGGATCGGGGTGGTAAACCTCAGATTTATAGAGTAAATTTGGCAAATGGTTCGACTAACCGTTTGACTTGGCAAGGTAGCCAGAATTTAGGCGGCCAAATAACGCCAGATGGACGATTCCTCATTATGGTGAATCGCAGTAATTCTGGTTTCAATTTGGCAAAACAAGATTTGGAGACTGGTGCCGTTCAAGTGTTAACCAAAACACTCTTGGATGAATCACCAAGTATTGCCCCAAATGGCGGAATGGTCATTTATAGCTCCATTTATAACAAGACCAATGTATTATCCATGGTTTCTATAGATGGTCGATTCAAAGCTAGATTACCGGCAACAAATGGACGTGTAAGAGCGCCCTCATGGTCCCCGTTTTTGTAGCGACTCAGTTTGATAAAGTAAGGAAATAAAAAATGCAACTAAACAAAGTTCTTAAAGGGTTACTTATTGCTCTTCCTGTATTAGCAGTAACAGCATGTAGCTCAAGCGATGATGCAACTTCAACATCTGGCACTGAGACTAACCAATCTACAGCGGGTTCTTCAAATGGTGTGGATACAACAGTTGTTTCTCCAATCGGTGAGAACGCAGCACTTTCTGAGCAAGAGCTAAAAGAACAAGCTCTTCGTGAAACTCAAACTATCTACTTTGCATTTGATAACTCAACAATTGCTGGTGATTACGAAGATATGTTAGCTGCTCATGCCGCTTACTTAAGCAAAAACGCATCACTACAAGTGACTATTGAAGGTCATGCTGATGAGCGTGGTACTCCTGAGTACAACATCGCACTTGGTGAACGCCGTGCCGCAGCTGTTGGTAAATACCTTCAAGCTCTAGGTGTTCAAGCTGACCAAATTAGTATTGTAAGCTACGGTGAAGAGAAGCCACTTCTTCTTGGCCAGTCTGCTGACGTATACGCTAAGAACCGCCGCGCAGTTCTAGTATACTAATCGAGGAATTGCCTCATGTTCAGTAACACTAAGCGTGCTGTTACGCTTACGTTACTGGCAAGTGCAGCGAACTTTGCGTTCGCTGCACCAGCTCCAGTATCTGACCTAAACAGTACCTCTTCGAATTCTGCTACGTCTTCTAGTATTTCTGCGTCAAATTCATCTGAAACTGATATCCAACGTTTGGAACGCTTGCTGAAAAATCGCAATCGAGTTCAACTGCAAATGCAACAACAAATGGATGGAATGTTACTTGAGATCAGTGAATTAAGAGGCGAACTAGAACGAAACAGCTACGATATGAAACAGATGTTAGAACGCCAGCGCGAACTATTCATTGAGTTAGATCGTATCCGTAGTGAAGTGAAAAATAGCTCTGTCCAAGCACCGAAAGTGGATGCTAAAGACAGCGCCGTAACAGGTGGAACTTTCAGCTCTGATGTTGATGAGCAAACCGCTTACCAGAATGCGGTTGACTTGATCCTAAAGCAACGAGACTACACAGGTGCCATTACTGCATTTAAGCAGTTCCAAGTCGATTTCCCTGACTCTGCCTTTGCTTCTAATGCACATTATTGGTTAGGCCAATTGTACTTTGCGAAGAAGCAAGATAAAGACGCAGTGAAAAGTTTTGCAGCCGTGGTTTCTTACAAAGAGTCAAGTAAGCGAGCGGATGCATTAGTTAAGTTGGGAGATATTTCAGCGAGAAATAATAACTCCGATCAAGCGAAAAAGTACTATCAGCAAGTCATTAGTGAATATCCTGGAAGTGCTTCAGCTAAAGTGGCTGCTACGCATTTATAGGTTTGCTACCCATATACAAAACAAGGTTGCTGAGGCAGCCTTTTTTGTTTTTGAATCCTTTTTGATTCAAAACCTAGTCAAGGTTATACTATTTGGATTATTGGAAGTTGCTAGAGCAAAACAATGAGCCATATACTGGACACCATCGACACTGTATACCCTTTCCCTCCGAAACCGATGCCGCTTACTCTTGAAGAGAAGCAGTTGCATATTTCGAGAATTAAAACGCTTCTCAAAGAAAAAGACGCGGTTTTAATTGCCCATTATTATACCGATCCTGAAATTCAGGCACTAGCGGAAGAAACTGGCGGTTTTGTCGGTGATTCTCTTGAAATGGCCAAGTTCGGAAATCGTCATTCGGCAAGTACATTGATCATTGCTGGTGTTCGTTTTATGGGTGAGTCTGCAAAAATATTGACCCCAGAAAAACGAATCCTCATGCCAACCTTAGAAGCAGAATGCTCACTAGACTTAGGTTGCCCAGCAGACAAGTTTACAGAATTCTGTGACGCTCACCCCGATCATATCGTTGTTGTCTATGCGAATACTTCTGCTGCTGTGAAAGCGAGAGCGGACTGGGTAGTTACATCAAGCATCGCATTAGAAATTGTTGAGCATTTAGACGCGGAAGATAAACCAATTATTTGGGGGCCTGATCGTCACTTAGGCTCTTACATCGCGAATCAAACCGGCGCCGACATGCTGTTATGGCAAGGTGAGTGTGTGGTTCACGACGAGTTTTCTGCTAAAGCATTGAAGGATATGAAAGCGGTCTACCCTGAAGCTGCCATTCTTGTTCACCCTGAATCTCCAGCTAGCGTGGTTGAGCTTGCAGATGCTGTGGGTTCTACAAGCCAACTGATAAAGGCGGCGAAAGAGCTTCCTCAACAAAAAATGATCGTGGCGACGGATAAAGGTATCTTTTTCAAGATGCAGCAACTTGTGCCAGAGAAAGAGCTAATTGAAGCGCCAACTGCAGGTGCAGGTGCAACATGTCGTAGCTGTGCTCATTGTCCGTGGATGGCAATGAATGGATTGAAAGCGATTGAGCAGGCATTGACAGAAGGCGGTGAGCAGCATGAGATCTTCGTAAGTGAAGAACTTAGAGTGAAATCGTTGATTCCATTAAATCGTATGCTGGATTTTGCAGAACAGCTTAATTTAAAAGTGAAGGGCAACGCATAGCGCGGACGCTTTTTATACTATATTTATATAAAGCCAGCTTTAATGCTGGCTTTTTTGTGGGCGAGAAAACGTGATCTTGAAAATCTTATATAACATTGATTAATCAAAAGGTTTAACGCATGATGAACGTTAATAGTTGTATTAATAAGGTAGGCTGTAGATGATGATTTGGTTGCAGTTCAAACGTTGGGCTCATGCTAACCTGTTTGAACTCAATGGACGAAACTTGTTGATTGCCTTTGCCGTTTATCTAAGCGTGAGCTGGTGTTTGTTAAGAGTGACAGGAGAGAGCGCATTAACCGCTTCTTTTACTGACTTCATTTATTATTTAGCCGTGACGGCTTCAACGGTTGGCTATGGTGATATGTCACCGCAAACCAATGCTGGAAAGTGGGCTGTGATGCTGTTTGTTATTCCAGGTGGCTTAACATTATTTGCGGCATTACTTGGGCAATTTGCTAGCGTTGGTATTGAGTATTGGCGCGCTGGTCTATTAGGGAAAAGAAAAATGAATGTTGAAAACCATATTTTATTGCTGGGCTGGAATGGGCAGCGAACCATTCACTTAATAAGAATGCTTCAACATGAAGAGACAGGACGCAGACCCATCGTACTATGCAGTCGCTCAGATATCGAAAATCCGTTACCAGGTGAGATTGGGTTTGTAAAAGTAACGAGCTACACAGATAGCCAAGAGATGGAGAATGCGCAGATAGCAGAAGCAAGCTGTATCTTAATTGACAACCCTGAAGATGATATTACGCTTTCAGCTGCACTGTACTGCTCAAACATCAACCCTACCGCGCATTTACTTGTCTACTTCAAAGACGAAGCATTAAGCCGCTTATTGCACCAACATTGCCCTAATTCGGAATGTATTCCTGCGATCGACACTGAAATGTTAGCAAAAGCGGCCGTTGATCCGGGTTCAAGTGCACTGCATCAAGAGTTATTAAGTTCAACAAGAGGAATGACACAGTACTCAACTATCTTTCCTATGGACAAAGATGAAACACTGATTGAGCCTATTTTTCATATGTTCAAATCCGAGCATCAGGCAACACTGATTGCAATAGATGCAGGCGAGGGGATTGAACTTAACCCTGAGTTAAAAACGGTAGTTAAACCTGGGACGAAGATTTTTTATATTGCTGATGAAAGGCTTGAGCACTTTGATTGGAATAAGCTCAATTAGATATAAATGAAAGCTTCTGTCGATGAATAATAAACAAAGGCCAATTAATACTGGCCTTTGTTTATTCTAATAACGGTATGTTTACTTTAATGAGATCGTTTTATCGAGCTTATTGATTCTCAGCTAATGCAACGCCTTTTTGGGTTAGACCGCATAGCATAATTGGCATCGCATTAAATATCTCTTCAAACTGCTCAAGTCCTTCAATGCCTTGTTCTTTTAAGGCCGTGATTGATGTCTCTGGATCGTAAAGCATACTTAAAGAGAGCAGCACTCCACCGAGTAAGGCGTTATCTTCGCTCTCTTCTGGCATTAATGTCTCCCAGTCATCACGACTAAGTTGCCAGCCTTGAAGGACGCCTTCACAAAAATCTCGTGTGGCTTCATTCACAATCTCTTCTTCATCCAGCTGGCAAATGGTAGGCCAAACCCATTCACCTTCAAGAAGTGCAGGGCGGAAGCTATTCCACAGTTCAATGACTCTTTCAACGTAAGCTTCTAGCTGCTCACCATCAGAAAAAGGAGCGGTTTCTTCCCCCCCCCATAGAAACGAAAGCCATTCGTGCGGTGTTAAGACGTTCGGAGCGGCTGCCATTGCCGTCACGAATCCATATGTTTTCGCTTCATTAATTAATTTATCTTCGAGTTCTGGTAAAGACAGAATTTCTTGTAATGTCAAAATAGAATACCGTATCAGTTAAGAGGGTGTAGAATGAAGTGGCTATCTTACCAAGCAATAGCAAAGGGAAAAAGACTTGATGTGCTGAGTTAATCACTATAAATTTTAATGAATAATTGAAAAGTATCGAAGAAATATGGATATACGTTCGTCACTTAAGAAAAAAAGCATCATAGCACTGGGTCTTTACCTTTGCTTTTTCATTGCAATTATTGGCAGCGTAACCTACTGGGTGGTAGAGCCGCCAGTAAGGGATAAACTTGTCCGCAATTTAGACTTGCGCTCAGAATTACTTTCCGCACAAATCAATGAACCACTCAATAGCTCTTTAGGGGTTCTATTCTCAATAGTCGGCATTGTGCAAACTGATCAAACCCAAGAAAAGCTCGACGAGGTTTTTCGGTCCATCTTTTTATTAAGCGATAACATTGTAGTGAGTGGTGGCATTTGGCCGCAGCCTTACAGCATTGATCGCAACACCCCTTATTCAAGCTTGTTTTACAACAGAAACAATACTGGTGAGATCGATCAGATAGTCTCTTGGAATAACCCAGAAGCGGCAGGTTATCATAAGGAGTCATGGTACACCGAAGTGGCTGGACGACCAGAAAAAACTATCTCGTGGTCTGATGTATATATCGATCCCTATACACACATACAAATGATCACCGCGTCTACGCCTTACTACTTAAACGGGCAATTTGCAGGCGTCGCAACCGTTGATTTGTCTTTGGCTGGTTTGATTGATTTTGTCAAAAAGCATGCTGAACAGTACGATCTTGGCGTGGTGTTGCGTGATAATTATGGAAAAGTATTAACCGAACACAATTTTCAGGTTGTCGATAATATATACATCAGTCGCTATACATTCGGTGCTTTTGATTGGCAAATTGAAGTGGTTAACTCTAAACGATTAGTGTCCGATGAAGTATTCGAGCAAGTGATGAATATCGAATTAGGTATAGTGCCATTACTGCTTATTTGTGTCATGGCTGGCTATTATCTTCTTAATCGGTATTTAATTAATCCAATAACCGTCATCGCCAGAAAAGTGGACGAATCGAAGCAGGGTGGGATCATTGAAATTGCTTACTCGAGCAGGGATGAAATACGGCACTTGGTTGACGCTTTTAATGAGAAAACGGTTTATTTAGAAGAAGAGAAAATCAAAGCCCAAGCATCGACTGAAGCTAAATCCCTGTTTTTGGCAACCTTATCTCATGAAATCCGTACGCCAATGAATGGGGTGCTAGGAACGGCTCAAATTCTACTTAAAACTGAGCTTACAGAGGCTCAAGAAAAATATTTAAGAACTCTTTATGACTCTGGTGAACACATGATGACGCTACTCAATGAGATTTTAGATTTTTCTAAAATTGAACAAGGTCATCTTGAACTAGATCGAAGCGGATTCCCAATCGACTCAATTGTCGGCAGCATTAATAGTGTCTATCACACATTATGCACTGAAAAAGGGCTTCAATTTAAAGTGTACTCTGAGATTCCTGCTGGACGTTGGTATTACTCGGATAAAGCGCGCTTACGGCAAATATTATTTAATCTTCTTAATAACGCGGTGAAGTTTACGTCTCGTGGTTTTGTTGAGGTGTATTTAAAAGAGTACGAAGAAGATGGAAGCGAGTTTTTATCTATAAGGGTTAAAGATACAGGGATCGGAATCTCGAAGGAGGCGCAGAAACGAATCTTTAATCCATTCGAACAAGCTGAATCAAGTACTACACGTCGTTTTGGTGGTACAGGGCTTGGTCTTACGATTGTTAAACGGATCGCGGAACTTATGGGCGGAGGAGTATCGGTTGTTAGTGAGGAAGAAATAGGTACTAGCTTTGAAGTGAAAGTGAAGATTGCCGCATGTAAACCAGGCTCAAGACAAACCCAGCTACAACGGAAGTTAGATTACTCAGGGTTGCGGGTATTGATTGTTGAAGATAATCGTACTAATACCATCATTATTGAAACCTTCATGAAGAATAAAGGGTTTGAATGTGTATGTGTTGGAAACGGAGAAGAAGCTCTTCAAATCGTTGCGGAGCAGAAGTTTGATTTAATTTTGATGGATAATCATATGCCAGTGATGGATGGTGTTGAGTCGATCTCTGGTATTCGATCACTTAGCCCCCCTACGAGCACGGTTCTGATCTTTGGATGTACAGCTGACGTATTTCGTGAAACTCGTGAGAGGATGCTAGGGGTTGGCGCTGATTATATTATTGCAAAACCGATAGATGAACGTGAACTGGATGACGCGTTGTATCGTTACGCTAGAAAATTATATCAGTATCAAACTGAGTCAACAGCCGTCAAAAATGTAGAAGAACTTCTTGTTCAGTTCTTTATTGAGCTTGAAAATTTGAATATTTCTCAAGCAAGCGCGACATTGGATCAGCTTAAACATTTATGCTCAAGGTCAATATCTCCCGCTCTTGCCATTTTGCTTCAAAACATAGAGTCATCATTGCAACTTAATGCCGTACCGAAGCAAAGTGATCTCGACCAGTTAACCTTACTTCTTATAAATAACTAAAATGTAATTTACTTACTGATAATACTCGTTATTTGACTAGTTATTGAGCAGTTGTCCAAAAAGCAGTGTTATAAGCTGCTTTTTTAATCTTAATTAGTTATTAATTTACCCTCCCGTTATTACTTTGATATTTATCACTTTAAAATATGTGTTTTAATAGCGCAAATAACTGGCTGGTAATTTAAAGCTGGTTTTATATTGCGGTTTAATTGTGATTTAGTAGTGATAAGTGTTGGGGTGTGGTAATGAAGGCTAATGGAGCATTCTGTTTTCGTAATGCGGCAGCAGATACGTTTGCAATGGTTGTATTTTGTTTTATTTCGGGAATGATTGTCGAAGTGTTCATCTCAGGAATGAGCTTTGAACAATCTTTGGCATCTCGTGTTCTATCTATTCCCGTAAATATCGCGATTGCTTGGCCTTATGGAGTATTTCGAGATTGGTTTATACGCAGTGGTTATAAAGTATCAACATCAAAACTAATGAAGAATGTTTCTGATCTATTAGCATATGTCCTTTTCCAGTCACCAGTATATGCAGGCATTCTGCTTGCAGTTGGGGCATCGACCGATCAAATTATTACAGCAGTTTCAAGTAATGCCGTCATCTCTTGTGGTATGGGGGTGCTATATGGCTACTTTTTAGATATGTGCCGTAAGTGGTTTAAAGTTCCTGGCTATTACCAAACGGCTTAACTTGCTTACTTTGGTTTTATTTTGATCTAATTAGCTACTTAATGAACAAACAAACGTGTAATCTGACTTTTTTCGCCAATTTCACTTGACCGAAATGAGTTAAATCATTAAATTAGCGCCTCGTTGACCAAGCAGTTAACGAAATACGGTGAGTTGTCCGAGTGGCTGAAGGAGCACGCCTGGAAAGTGTGTGTACGGCAACGTACCGAGAGTTCGAATCTCTCACTCACCGCCACATTCTTGAAGAAAGACGTCCTAGGACGTCTTTTTTTATGCCTGTAATATAGTTAAATCAATAGGTTACAGTCCGATAGTGTCTTATAAAGTCCAAGAACATCCGCTAGTTTGGGGTATGACAAAGTGTATGATTTAATCAACCTCGGATTGGGAGATATACACTAAATCGGGCTCAAGCGTCATACATTTGGTCATTGAAAAATACACTGATTTCCCTCCCTTTTAGATAGAATAGCTCAATAAAAACATGCGGTTACTGATTTTGATGTATGACGCGAAAATCGCATCTTTTTGAGCCCTCTCGATTATCATACACAGGGTGGGAATATGTCACATTTACTGCATAAGCTGACAGCTAAAGAAGTGAAGGAAGCGAAGGGTAGGGAGAAGCCTTATCGTATTAACGATGGTGGTGGACTCTATCTGTTGATTAAGCCAAACAAGCTCAAATACTGGGAGTTTCGTTATAAGAACCGAATTACCGGGAAAACGACGATGTTGGGCTTGGGTAGCTTGGATGTGTTAACTCTAAAGCAAGCCAGAGATAAGGCCCACGATATGCGCGTACTTATCAATGACGGTATCGATCCTAAGCAGGACAGATTAGACAAAAGAACTAAAAAGAAGCAAGAGTTAGCGAATACCTTTTTTGTAGTGGCACAAGGTTGGGTTAAAACAAAAAATAAGCTGAAGCCAAAAACGGTTCATGACAATTGGAGAAAACTGGAGTTGTACGCATTCCCCAGATTTGGCGATATGCCAGTATCTAGTTTGACGCCATTGGTTGTTCAAGATTCTCTTCGGCCTCTAGCCAACAAAGGTAAGCTAGAAACGGTTAAACGGACAATCCAACTAGTTAATGAGGTGATGAACTTTGCTATTAACAGCGGGTTGTTACAACATAACGTGCTTGCGGGGGTAGGTAAGACGTTTGAGTCACCTGATGCAAAGCATATGGCCGCGCTTAAGCCTCATGAAATTACAGAGCTACTTCAAACCGTTGCGACGGCTAATATGCAGTTGGCGACGAAGTGTTTGATTGAATGGCAACTTCATACCATGACCAGACCAAGTGAAGCTGCAGGTGCTCGCTGGGATGAAATTGATTTTGAAAATAATCTTTGGATTATCCCTGAAACTAGGATGAAGATGAAACGTGAACATCGTATCCCCTTAACCCCTCAGACAACTGCCATTTTAGAGCGTATACGTCTACTTAGTGGGCATAGAGTACATATCTTCCCTTCTATGCGCTTTCCTAAGCGTTCAATTGATGCAGAGACAATCAATAAGGCGTTGGGGCGTATTGGTTTTAAAGACCGTACGACAGCGCATGGGATGCGTTCTTTAGCGAGTACCACTTTGAATGAGCAGGGTTTTGATCCGGATATCATCGAAGCCGCTCTCGCCCACCAGGATCGTAATGCTATCCGTGCTGCCTATAACCGCACTGATTACTTAGAACGCAGGCGTAAAATGATGGAGTGGTGGAGTAACTATATTGGGGAAGCTGCAGTGGGGTCGTTGTCTGTAGCTGGATCGGTTCATTTAAGGGCTATCGGTTGAGTCCATGTGAATGGCAGTTTAGGACTTAGCGACAAAGCCCTAAACTGTTTTATTTTCATTTCACCAACTACACGCATATTTCAGTAATACGATTTTCACCAGTAGGAAAACTTTCTAATTTGACGTAACCTTTTTTCTCCATATTGTTGATTAACCTCATGAAAGTTCTGAATTCCGTATTATTCACTTGAAAGCTTGGATCTAGTGCTTTCATTCTGTCATTGGCAATGGAGACGTTGCTTGGTAGTTTGCTTTGGTTCATATTCCTGACGGCGCTAATAAAAAGCTTATCAAGGTTACCCACTGAAGAGATATCTTTTTTAGGTAGAAAGTCCTCAACGAACAATAAGTTGTCGAACGACTTAGCGATGATCGCTCTATCTTTGTCAGATTTTTTGCAGACTAACCACACTTCTCTACCAAATTTTCTCAGTTTATCTGCAATTACAGTAAAATCGGAATCCGTTGTCATAAAGCAGTATCTATCAACTCTCGGATTATCAAGATGTAGACTTTCGAAGGCATCCAAGCTAAGTAGTAAGTCAGCTCTGTTCTTCTCTTTACCAATTTTTGGTGTGTCAATGATATTGAAATTATGCTCTAAGATTTGCGCTTTCAGTGATTTCTTCGCTGTTGCTTGGTTTCCATAAGCCGACTTAATTGTGAATATACAGTTGTATTCATCGTCAGCGCTGAGGAAAGAATTCATTACTTCTTCAAGCTGAAATTCGCTAGCAGCGATGTTTTCCATATCAATGTAAACAGCGATATTAAAGTTTTTCTTTTTCATCAAGTTGTGTCCCGGAAATAGATTCATAAAAGGGTGAACGAGGCAGCGATTTAACCGCTGCCTTGACTGTCAGTGCTTTTTCAGCTCGTAACAGAGCCTGAATCCAGTTTTCATGCCTTTGTATTTTCCGGTTGAATCTTGAGGGCCATGTGCCCGCAACACATAAGTGTCCATATAGAACGAAGTGAGGCTAGCTGAACGGATCTGGACTCCTTCTAGCAGCCACTCACAAAAGAAGTGTGAATCAATAAACTGCAATCCGTTCTCTTCGATACAGTGAAGAGGTTTTGAGAAGCGGAGGTGTAAGTTGTCAAAGTCATTTTGATCCATGTAGGGTGGGTGAGAATCATATTCGTCACCTGTAGTGCTGATGAATGTCATGTCACTGTCTTGGCCACGTTTTGGTTCTGACCAGTTTTCTCCTCTCAATGACTTGTATTCTGAGTAGCTAAGAATACGAAGAGGAACCCCCGTTTGTTTCTCCAACCAGTTAATGTAGGCTAGGACGTCAAAAAATGTACATGATGCTGGCAGAGTTATATCACTCTCGCTATTGACTGGGGCAAGTGAATCACCTTGACGGTTTTTGCTGTATTCTGCGTTTTCTTTTAGGAAGTTGATCAGGTCACCAATCGTTATGAGTTCGGAGACCATCATTTCTTTTTCATCGATGGATACTTGTTTGAAGCCATCTAGACGAACGTTAGAACTTCTATGCTCTGGGTGATAAATCCCTTTATATTGATAGTACTCACGTAATATGGTCTGATTGCCGGGGTAGTTGGACACCGTGCCACCATTAAGATAGTAGTGCTTTTCTGAGTTATGTCCATCAAGTTCTCTATTACCTTCATATTCGAAGTAGTACCAACGCTCAAAGCGGTAATCCTCTATGAAGCTTGGAATATCAGCTCGTTTCAAATTGTTCCCAAATAGCTGATGGTTGAACACTTTGCCACGTTGATTTTTTATGACAAAATCATAGTTACCGCGATCATCTGACAAGAAAATCAAATTCTCATTGTAAGGCAGAACATTGACCCAGCCGGCGTTACCTTCGCCTATGCGTTTAGTTAGTAACAGTTGCAGGTATTTGTCCGAATTTAAATCTCTTTCAACATTTTCAGTTGGAACTGTATTTGGGGCATAAAGCTTTATGTATTCTGACGGTGAAGGAATATCTGTTAAAGAGTTTCCGAGAAGATGGTAAATACTACTAGACCCGTTTCGGTTTTTTAGAAGGATGAGATCTAAAATCTTCACAGAGACCTGTTGGTATCGTTTTTCCCTTTTCTTTGGTTCTGTCTCTTTGTTGTTTAGAAAATCCAAGAAGTTAGGGAGGCCCGTTTGATCCAATAAACGCACTGTAATTTCTGTTGTTACATCGAGTTTAAGCAAATACTGTTGACGGTCAGATAGGTGAGAAATATCAAAATTATCGTCTATTGCTCGCTTGATATGATAATTGCCTAATATAATATCAGACCAGTCACTATCTTCATTGAGAGCGTCGTATAAGTCTTGACTGTGCCAACTAATTGGACCAGAAAAGTCAAAATCATGCCCGGTGAACAGCTTCTTAGGAGTGGGACCTTCAAAGAAGAATAGTCGTTCAGAAATCTGCTGGTGGCTGAAAGGGGAATACAAATTGTAATCACCGTCTTTCGTGTGCTTGAGAAGATTTTTGCGTTTTCTAAGGTTATGTTCGGCCATAAACGGAAGTAGGCTTCCATTGTACTCTTTCTCGTAAGCGGCAAATCCACCAGCTATTCCAAGACGTTTAGTAATGGCGTTTAGTTTTGTTGTATGAGTGATTTTTTCACGGTCACGCGATGTTCTTTTCGCAGAGATTTTGAGTTCTGCTGGAGACAGTCCTGTTAAGGGAACAATATGGAATTTCTCTAACGGGATGTATGTAGTTGGGATTGAGTTATTAGTCATTCTAAAACCTTTAAAAATAAGCAAGCCCCATCACAGTTTAGTGACGGCGTACTTCCGGCTATAAGGTCCGAGAATGATGGTTTGATCGTGAGTGGTATTGTCTATTTCTTCAACGATGTGAGTGCTCTGTTTTGTAAGAAGTACATTACAAACCGCAGGTAAGCCTCAGCCCTTTACATATAACCTAAATTGAAATATTGACTAAGTCAATAGATTATTCGTGTCAATCTCCATCACTTATTCGTTTTCTAAGTTTCTCTTCGGAACTTTCGCGGCTAGTCTAGTTAGTGCATTTTATGACTTACAAAACATTAAGTTGCTGCTATTTCTGCTACTAATAGCAACTTATAGCGACAAGTGGAGTAGTTAGGTGAGGCTATCGAACAAAAAGTTTTACATGTTGGGTGATATAGACACCGATAGAGCCATCGCTGATAAACTAAAAAAATGCCATGAATTGGGCATTTCTGTTTTCGTGAAGGTACCTGATGGCTGCAATGTATGGGCTATTGATCCTAAACTTGATCAACTTACCGAAGCCGATGTAGTTCTGAGTGACAGTGCTTTATTTAAGAAATCGCAGCTAAATAGGTACTTTTTCGGGGGCCAAGAGTTTGATCCACTCGGGTTTCCACGAATAAATACTTCTGAGTTGTATGCATCGACCAAACTTGATGATATTGAGCTTTTGGAACTAAATCCTGATGATGTAAAGAAGCTTGCGGCTTCTCACGAAGTTTCGGTTAATACGTTTAAAGGAGTATTTCTGTTTGATGGCGAAGACGATGTGAACCTATGCAGGTCAGTACCTGTATCGAAGTACGTTTTTGAAGTTGATGAGTCTCATAATGTGGCTCTTAAAAACAAACTTTCCGTTGTTAAGTTTACTGATGTAAAACTGAAGTATGCGGTATGTAAGCAAGCAGCTAGTATCGAACCTAAGTTCAACGTCCCTTTGGATTATATAGAGATTCAGAATGTTGTCGCTCAGGAAGGCTACATCTTGGAAGCCGATGTTTCGAAATTGCTTTTCAATCAAGTTGATTACGAAAAGAGCATTTACCATCTAGAGCCGGAATATCACGTCTCATCATCTTTTTTGGAGTTGTCAAAAGTTGGGTTTAAAATTTACGTTAAAAATGACCCTACTTTATCTGGCGGTGTTACCAGCTTTATAGGAAGGCAGTGTCATAGCTTCCATACTAAGCCACTTCGTGAAGCGGGAGCTTTTTTGATAAGCCCAAAGCCGACTGGGCGTGCCAAAAACAAAGGTTGTCAATTTCCTTACTTGAAAGAAATATTTGATACCTATTGGCAAGGTGCAGGAGATTTGACTGGGAAAGAAGTAAAACAGCGCATTGTACAAGTTACGAACGCCATAAAAATGCTTGGTATAAGCGATCACAATATCAAAGGAGCAGAAATGATAATACGACCTGATCAATATAAAAAATACCGAGGAGTTTCACCTCAATGAAATCAGGGCTTGTGGGCGTTTTTCCCCTTTTAATGGTCTATTTCTCCTAAGACATTCGGTCAACTGTGTAGTTTACTTCTCCCATCAAATCAATTTGGGAGAAGCAATATGCAAAACCATCACGCACCACATTCAAATCAAATCCTTCGCTTGAAAGAAATAGCGTTGATGACTGGCCTGTCACGGTCAACTATCTATGACAAACAAAACCCTAAATCACCAAGGTTTGATCCCACATTTCCGTCAAAAATTCAGTTGGGGGCAAGAGCTGTAGGGTGGAAGCTTGAAGACATAATTTCTTGGGTCAACCAGATGAAACATCAATCTACAGTTCATGTTGAATTTTCGTATAAAGATAATGGTTAACTCGAAGGATTATATATGAGACAGCAACGCCAAATGTACTTTCCAGTAAATTGTGGAATTACTCCGAATGTCGCTAAATCAGATTTGATAGCTAAAGCGTTTAACGAAGCAGCGGATATTACTCAGGCACCGTCACCTATGGTGTACTTGACCACGATCAGTGCTGTATCTGTAGCATTGCAGGGATTGATAAATGTAGAACTGCCAACGGGAAAAATTGCTCCAGTCTCTTTGATGTCACTTAGCATTGCAGAGTCTGGGGAGAGGAAATCGTCTGTAGAAAATTTACTTACGAAAGGGATTAAGTTATTCCATAGAGAAAATATGGAGCATTACCAAAGCCAATTAAAGGAGTACGCGATTAGATCAAGACTTCATGACAAGAAAAAGACCCAGATAGAGAAATCTATCGATTTAGATGAGGCATATGATGAACTAGTGAATGCTTTGATAGAGCACGACTCTAGTAAGCCGGAGAAACCCGTACTTGATTCTCTGATCTTCGAGGACAGTACCATAGAGGCTCTGCTCAGTGATTTAAGCGAACATATTCCCAATGCTTATCTTGGTTCTAGTGAAGGAGGAGTGTTGCTGAATAGTCGAATCATGTCTCAGACAGCAAATCTTAACTCTATTTGGAGTGGTGATGAAATAACGGTAAATAGAAAATCAGCTGGCTCCTTCACGGTAGGTGGTGCCCGATTGACAATGAATATCATGACACAATGGAGTGCTTTAGATCGGTTCATGAATAAAACGAAAGGAGACGTTCGAGGAAATGGTTTTTTGTCTCGATTCCTTGTTTGCGCACCGGAATCTAATTGTGGTTTTAGGCAATCCTACGGTATTGAATATTCTGAGGGTAACTTGAATCTGTTTAACGAAAGGCTCCACCAGCTGTTGTCACAGTCCGCTGCCTTATCAGGCTATACGAACAAGAGAACGGTTAGTTTTTCCAATGAAGCAAAAAAAGCTTGGTTTGATATAGCTAATCATATTGAACTAGAGATGGGGCCAGATGGCGCATTTGAGCATGCAAAGGATCACGCGTCAAAGTTGCCTGAAAATATCGCTAGGTTGGCAGCCCTAGTTCATAGTTTCGATAATTTATCAGAAGAAGAAATATCTTTAGATACGTTATTGGAAGCAATTGACTTAGTTGCTTATTTCTCAAAGGAGTTCATGAAGGTTTTTTCTGCGCCACCAAAATACGTAGTAGATGCTGATAATCTATATTTTTGGTTTTGTAATCAGTCCTTGTGTGGGGTTCGATATATAAAGAGGAATGATCTACTTCAATATGGGCCTAATGGGACGAGAAAGAAAAAGGATCTGGATTTGGCATTGGATGAATTAAAGAGAACAAACAATTTTAAAGAGGTAGTAATACATAGAACTAGAGTTATTGATTTATACCCACAAGATGCATTTGATTCCGAGCAACTTAAACATGACCTATTAATATTAATCGACGAAGTTCTTTAATGAATAAGTTAGGTGAGAAAATGAAGTTACTACGAATAGCCCAAGTTGCAGAGTTGACAGGGCTTAGTAAAACAACAATCTACCACTATATGAGTAAAGGACACTTTCCGCAGTGTATTAAAGTCGGCCTTAGAGCTTCCCGATGGTTAGAAAGTGATGTAGCGGCTTGGATTGAGGCCAAAAGAAGAGAAAGATTGGAATTGAATATTTATAACCTTGAGACTTCACATCAAGTAATTAATGAGATTTTTAACTAAACAAACTGCTTTAAAAACAACATAATTAATAATTAGATTTAGATTTAGATTTAGATTTATATATCCGTGTAAATGTTTTATCAGAGCTTATTTAATATTTAGGTGTTAATTAATTCAGGCAATCCCTCTTTGTTTTTATTCTTATCCTCACAACTGTCCTAAGGTTAATGGTTGGTAGGGTAGTATATGTTTATATTTATTTAACTCTAGCCATTACTTATTGGGGACTGATATGTATTCGACTAAACGTTTAACCATTTTAAATAAACCTACATTTGATGGGTTAGATGTTATTGCCAAATATGATTTATGTTCTGAATATTTAAATGGAATTAGAAGTGTACTTAATAAAGCTATGGAGGAGTATTCGAGAGTAGTGGTACTTCGCTTCGATCTGCATTTACCTAAGGGGATAGATTGCCCTGACTATCCTTTGGAGTATGACTCTTCAGTGATTACACGTTTCATTGAGTCTTTTAAAGCACAACTGCAAGCTGATGGAGCTAAGAAAAAAAGAGAAGGTAAGCGTTACTACAGATGTACTGTTCGCTATGTTTGGGCTAAAGAAATCAGTCAATCTGTAAATCCTCATTATCATGTGGCTCTGGTTCTAAACAGAGATGCCTATTTTGGTTTTGGTAGATACGGCGAATTGAATAACAACCTTGCAGGCAAAATTTACCGAGCTTGGGCTAGTGCTCTGGCACTTTCTCCAGAAAGTTCAATGTCTCTTATACATATTCCTGAAAACCCTGTTTATAGCTTAGACAAGAACGCACAGGACTACCCCGAACAATGTAATACGGTATTTCATAGGTTAAGCTATTTAGCGAAATTTGAAACTAAGCGCTATGGCAACAATGGCAAGAACTTTGCAACTAGCCGACGGTAGGTAATCAAATTGAAGTGTGGGTGTTTTATTTGGGTTATTAACAGCGCAATAGTTAGCTAGGGGAGTAAACGCTCCCCTGTTAAGATGATTGTCAGGCTTTATTTTTACTTCAAAAAAGGTCCTTTAGTTGGATCGTGATTTTCTTCATCTTCAACCACTTGCCTTGCGTCAGTCTCGCTCATACCTTGTTCGACTAGTTTTTTAATTTTATGTTCCTTTTCCTTTGCGTATTGTTCTTCTTGTTCTTCTAAACGAAAATCATGGGTCATAGCACAGAGTCCTTTAACAATTTTTCGGATCAATATGCTACCAATGAGGGTACCCTACATATGATGAGGCCGGTCTAATTTTCGAAAAAAAGCCTTTTTCTTTAATAATATATATCTCAAGAGCCGCTAGCTTGGGATTGTTGATAGGCGAGTAGATTAAAGCGGGAGCCGACCCCACGAGGCATCTAAATGTGAATATGACCAAAAAAATAGGGAGCGCGAAACTCCCTACAGTTTACTACAAACCAAACGCATTTAACGTTTGTTTGTATTCATGGTCGATTTGCTGCTTGACTAGTTCACGACGCGCTTCAATTGGTGCACGGTCAGAAATAGCCTGAGCTTTTGTTTCAAGGCTCTCCAATTGATTCGCTTTCCATTGTTTTAGAACTTGCTCGATTTGGACTGGTGTAAGCTCCTGCTTGATGGTTTCGATACTTAAGCTTTCGATAGCAGTGTTAGCGAACGTATTCATTGATAATACAGTTGTTGCTATCGTGATAGTTTTAATCATTGTTTTCATGTTGGTTTCCTCATTGAGTTATAAGTGGTTTGGTTTAATTTGTTTAGGGCGAATTAACGGCGTAGGACTTGATGTGTGGTGTTTGTAGGTGGTTATTGATATCTGACGAGTATTGCGCGGTTACCAAGCTTAGAAGGCCATACTGAGAGGGCGGCCGTCCCTCTCGACTTGAGTTCCTTGGGTAAGCGAAGACAAGGCGCTACTTTGCATACATCATGTTTTCTGCCTTTGTGTATCAATCAGGTTGGAGATTTAGCTGATGATCCACACATGGTGTAATTCAAGTAGTGCTATGGCTCTGCGAGTTGAAAGGGAGTAAGTGGCCCCATAAGTTCGCAGATGTTGAAACAACGCTAGGTTAATGCATGATGTGGCATTACCTGCCGGATCGATTTACTGATTAATTAAAATGTCTTCTGGTTCAGCATGTAGACTGGTTTGATGACGGATTTGATAATCAGAAAGTTGAAAGCTTGAGGGGTAATCAAAATGAAAGGTGAGTACTTTAACCGTTTTGATTTGATTCAGTGGAAGGTTGTCGTATTCGCTATTGGTGTGCTGGTAAACAAGGTGAAAAGTGTCAGATGACAGCACTAAGCCGAGGGGCTTGATACTCTCAATGACGTGTTCGTTTATAAAAGTAACGGATATCAGGCGTTGGTAAGTCAATGCCAAGGATAACGGTTCAAAGGTACTGGTTAGCTCAGTAATTTCAGAGTAAGAGCTGCGATCAATATTGGTATTCACCTTCTTGGATTGACCATTTGGTTGCTGTACCCCTGGGTAGCTGTGCTGGTGGTTCAGTATTAGTTGAAATGCAGATTCCACTGCATAGTGTAGAGGAGTGGGTAGAACGTCAGTCACCAGAGCCTTTGCTAGCTGTAACACAATAGACTCTCTTGGGCCTAGTACGATCTGGCTGATTAGTTCTCGACTGTACCCATAGGGTTTATTTCTAGTGTCTTTGTCTACATCGAGATATTGAACAACGACATCAAGATTGCGTTGTATCGTTCGAATGTCGCGCTCAATTCCTGCATGGGATAATTCGAGTTGTAGCTGCTGAGCCGTAACCTTTCGGCCCTTTGGGATGCGATGATACAGCTCGAAAGCCAAAGACAACTGTTCCGTTGTGGTAGGTTTATTGGTTATTGTCATGGCGAGAGTCAGATACTTGTTATGCTCTAGTGATTAATGAGAACTCACCATCGTATAGAGCGATGTGGCAATACCTGCCTTATCGAATAGAAAATTCAGCCTCTGGTATGCCAGGGGCATTTATGCCGCTTTTATTGGCGTTGAGCCGGTTTGGTGGTCTCCTTTGTTAATCATTCGCGAGTCACCTGAATGATATAGATTTGAAATTACTTTCAATCGAATACTTCTCGATACGTTGAAGAACTGTGGTTGAAACATGATCATTGAGATTTTTTACTCAACTTACCTATATCTATGAGAGAAGTGAGTCATCATTGTTCTTGGCCCTAGCACTTTCGAGTACTAGGGTCAGGTGGGTAGAGAGATGGGTAAAAAAGGCTTGGGTCTCTATAAAGCAAATGGAGTACGTAGTACGACATCCTTATTTCTTTTTTCTCTTCTCTTTTGACTTAGTTTGTAACTACCAAGAATGGATGAGTAATGAGTTCATCATTCATGCAATGAGATTTAAAGTACAGGTGCAGCAGTAGCAACACCTGTATCTACCCTTGAGGATGTATCAAGCTTGGTATCAACTACTTACTTCAATCTGATCATAAGACTCCATATCTAAGTACGACAGAAAGTTACTCTCCCATATCTTGTAGAAATCATTGACCCCATAAGCATCGATAGCCTGCCAACCGACGCCTGTGAAGAAAGCCATGTTGTTGCCAATATCGAAATCAACACTTCTTTCTAGTTCAGGGTAGTAATTTCCCATGTACGCAAAATCTGTGATGTAGAGAATAGACCAACGCTCAGCACTATCTTTTTGCAAGGCTATCTCTACAGGGTGATAACCACCAGATTCTGCACTGTAGGACGTATTACTAAAGTTCAGCGTGAAGTGGTCGAATGATTGGTTAGGTTGAGTGTTGATGTGCTTAAGCAGAACTGTTTGAAGGTTAACTGATATGGGTAGTGAACATTTGCTGAATAAAGCTTTTACAGGTGTATTGATAGACATAATGAATTCCTCAATGGATAGATGTTGATTACTAGGTAGATATCGTTGAACTGGAGGGAAGAAGCGATTACTGAAATTGACTGACGACAGTTAGAGTCTGTGTATCGAACTGTGACGTCTTTAGGTGATTGGTGAATGCCTTGAGCCAACTAACAAAGAGCGACTGCACCTCAGGCCGATTGAGCTCGCATCGTTGGATGTCAGGTTGGTAGAACCATTGATGCTTGAAGTTGAAATACAAAGCCACATCAACACTCTCAGCTTCTGGTGTGGGGTAATCAAAAGAAGCGATGAATCGCACTTCCCAAGGCTCATTAGTGTTAGCTCGTTCAAGCTGTACCTCTATGGGCTGTATCCCGCTTCGGTTGCGATAGAAGCTTGCGACCTTGAGATTAAGCGCGACTCGTTTTGTTTCGGTGGGAATGTCATATTGTTCAATCAATAGCTCGACAAGCTGGTGGAATAAGTCGAGTTTGAAGTTACGTTTGATATTGCGATTCATAGCCAGCCTCTCTCAGCAAAGGACACACAAGTTTCACCAATAACGAAGTGGTCGAGTACTCGCACATCAACTAGTGCTAAAGCATCTTTTAATCGATTGGTAATGCGTTTGTCAGCTTGTGATGGCTCGGCAACGCCTGAAGGGTGGTTATGGGCGAACATAACCGCAGCGGCATTGTGTTCTAGTGCGAGCTTAACAACTTCTCTAGGGTAGATACTGGCTGCATCAATCGTCCCAAAGAACAACTCATTAAATTTGATAAGCCGATGTTGGTTATCGAGCAGCATGACGGCAAAAACTTCACGCTCATAGTTTCCTAACTTGTACTTTAGGTAGTCTTTGGTTGCGGTTGGATTACAGAACGCATCTCCTCTCAGGTATTTCTCCGCGATGATTTCAGCGGCTTTCTCTAGTACTTGGTGGGCTGATACTGGCCCATGAAATGAATATTGCTTATTAGTTGATTCGTGCATAAATGAATTCCTTCTAATGGGTATACGCACGAGGATGATATGTACCTGAGATTTGTTTGAATCGACTCAATAATTCGTTGAGGCGATATGTGGACGTGTATGGACTTGCTCGGACTTTTACTCGCAGACTGTCTTTATCTATGAATGGTCGAGGTATGAGTATTTCATTATTGAATGTCAGCACTGTAAGGAAGGTAATGATGATTCAGCTAAAGTTTGGAAATTACCCAGTGTACCCATCAAATCCACCATTCATCTTATTCAATAATTACAGCTAGTCAGTAATCGGAGCGGACGCTCTGTTTTCTTGTGTTCGCGGTATATGGACGTCCTTGGACTCCCTCATACCCTTAGCCGGGTCTTTAGCGCTGTAAAGAGCTTTAAAACAAGGACAAAATAATGAAGTTCATGAGATTACCTGAGGTAAAAGAAAAGACTGGTTTAAGTAAGTCAGCAATCTACAAAAAGATTAAAGAGGGAGAGTTTCCAGTGAGTGTGCCAATTGGTTCACGAACCGTCGCATGGCTTGAAAGTGATATCAACGAGTGGGTGGAATGGCGGGTGCAAGTTCGCGATAGTGTGGCGAAAGGCTATTTCAGTTAGCATTCAACTGTAATTAATTGTTCTATGAGGTTATTTCATGAGCAGTGTGACTGGCTTATATTAGGCGGTGCTTATTATTCAGCAAGATGCTGTTTTCCATAAGCAGAGTTGGGATTTATCTAACGAGTTAGTAGAACTAATATTCTGATTACCTTCGGTTAGTTCTGAAAGATAAGTCGCCGTATTCATAACTAAATCACTAGAATTAAGGAGATTAAATGAGTTATTGGAAATAAAGGTTTGATATCAGAGAACTAGATTTCCAGCTTTATTCTTTAATTTGCGAGAATTTTATATACCTCATCAACCTATGTGATCATTAGAATCCGAAGGCTTTTGGGATCCGTCACTGTAAGTTGGTAACGTTTAGGTGACTTTTGTAATTTACGGTTATCTAAGCAAATATCTAACCTCTTCACAAAGTACTTAGCGAGCGCTTTACGACAAGTCACTATAAATGGACTGTTATGCATGCCGTAGTCATCTTGAATGATTTGCTGCTGTTCTGAGCTTAAGTATGGATTAGCTATGACTTCAAAAGTTATTTCATTCATCCAATCATGATCCAAATGCTTAGATATATCAGATTTATCAATAAGTTCAGGTTCATTACGGAAGCGGCTTAGGACAAAATCTCTGAATGCCTTTCTTTCCTCGCAGTAGGCTCGGACATGCCATCGAAACCCATCAAAAACAATAGTATGTGGAACTATATTTCTCCCTCTTATTGTTGGCTGAGATAGAGAAACGTAATCGACATCAACGCGTCGCTGCTCTCGAGCTGCTTGAAGAAGTCGTTGGATTATAATGGGGTCTATTTTTCTTTCAGGAACAGATACAACAATAGATTCCGCGTTCCCGAGAGACTTTATATTCAACCCATCAAGATTATTATCATATCGATGGAGCAGAGATAGATACTCGTCGGGAGTTCCTTTGGTGTAAGTGGGTTTGAATGCAGCTGTTGGCCGATAGCCTTTTATGCTTCTGTCATGAATTAAAGGAGGCACTTCGAAGAGTGATTGATAATGATTTATGTCCCTTGAAGCTTGTTGTCTTTTGATCTTGAAAGAATTACATAGGTGATTTGTTGTTAGTCTTCCCTCCCATAATGCAACGACTTCAATCAGTTTGAACCGTAGTCGTGTATCCCAGCTTAACTCATTTTCCATTACTTAATGCCTGATTATGCTACATGTTGATGTATACAGAATATACATTATTTTTTATATGTATATATTTATAAAAAATAGCCAACGTTGAATGGCATTGGGAATTGTGAAAAATGGCACGCAGCTAGAAAATGGTGTCGAAACACTATTTATAGTGATGATTGACCTTAAAAACACAAAGATATGTAAATACTTGATGATAGTAACATTTTGCAACATAAGCTTATATTATCATACGCTACTTGTGGCATTTCTTTGCTTTAAATTATTGATACATAAGAGGTAAATTGACATGAGTTTTTGGAAGATTTTAGGTGGCGCGTGTGCAGGTGTAGCTGCAGTGGTAGCTTTGCCTGTTGCAGGCCCAATTGGAGCAGTAACAGCTGTGGGAGCTGCGGTAGCAGCTGGTGTTGGAGCTACAGCTGGTGGTGTGGCCGAATACTACGATGATTCTGAGTCAGAAGCTGAAGAAAGGGGTGAGCGCCGCGGGGAGCAATCTGCTAAAGCTAAGTATGAACAGCGTACTAGAGATTTGGAAGAGAAACTGACGAAAGCATTCGATAAATTAGAGGGAAATACTAGTTATTTTAATGCGTTAATTGCGATGGAGTCCGTTGCAATGGCTTGCGCGAACTGTGATGGTGAGATCGATGATTCAGAACGAGCACAAATTGAGCTGTTTATTAAAGGAGTATCAGGTATGGAGCTCCCTAAAGATATACAAGCTAAGATCGAAGATATTTATAGTAACCCACCTACTCCAGCTGAAGCTTTTGAGCTAGCAAATAAGTCGGGTGTGGAAGCATCTGTCTTTAATGAGATTATTGAAGTCGTGATGATTGCTGACGGTGTGGAGCATAAAAACGAAAAAGCATTTTTAGATGCTTGGAATGTAGCGAAAGCAGCTTAGGAGAAGTTATGAGTAGATTAGATGAGTTTCGAAAGTTACAAAAAAATAGAGCAAAATTAGATAAGACAACTCTCAGAGAGGCTTCGGAACCTAAGCTTGTTGAAAGTATGCTTAACTCAGAAGTAGATGAGTTAAGGCTAAGTTCGCTGGACTATTCAAGCGATCTAATCTACTCAATTGATTTAGATGAAGAAGAAGCAAAACAACTACTAGTCGATCTGAAAAATCAGTTCAATTCAGATAGATTGGAAACTCTTCTATCTACGGTAAAAAATGATATCACTCAATCTATTGCCGTCCCTTTTGGATTGGGGAAAGTTGTGACTGCGTATGACAAAGTTGGTGGGAATGTCACAACAGTCCATAATGCTCAGCAAGGTATTTATGCCAAAGAAAGTGATGAGTACAACAGAAGTGATTATACCGTGGCAAAAAATAGTCAAGGTGAAAGCTTCGAAAGAGGTGGAAAGCAATCTGTAGGTTCCCAGTTTACCAAGCGCCAAATGGATGGCAGTGGGAATATTACAGATGCATATACTGGTGAAAAAGTAAGAGCAGAGCAGACTAGTCCTGATCATATCGTTTCCAATAGTGAGTTTCACAAGGGTGGTGGCTTTATGCTGTCGAGTGAAGCTAAGGCTGACTTTGGTACAGATGAAAGAAATTTAGCGTCAACACAAAGGAACATAAATCAGTCGCTTAAAGATCATGACAAGATGGAGTGGAAAGACTGGAAGCAATCCGGTCGGGAAGAAACAAACGAAACAGCTTTTAATGTTGATAGTGAGAAATTAAAAGAAGCATATGAGCGAGGGCATCAAACAGCGGAAGAGCATAAGCCTACGACAACTCAACAAGTCGGGTATTTTGCTAAGAATACTGCTAAGACAGGGGTGAGCGAGGGTGCTAAAATGGGTGCACAGCAGGGATTTGGCATACTTCTGGTTGAACTTCTTACCCAAGCCATGGAAGAAATCAAAGATGTATTCAATAATGGAAGAGAACTTGATTCTTGGATACAAGATATAAAAATGAGGCTAAAAAGAATCGGAAGCAAGGTTGCCGATAAATGGAAAGACGCACTGGATGGGTTCGTTTCTGGTGGACTGTCTGGATTTATATCTAATTTTATTACTGTTATGATCAATAGACTTGTTACTACTTGCACTAGAATGATTCGGCTGATTAGGGAAGGGGTATTCTCTCTCTTTAAGGCGGCTAAAACAGTTCTAGTTAGACCTGAAGGAACTTCTTTTAGAGAAGCATCACATGAAGCGAGCAAGCTTATCATGTCCGGTGTTATTGTTGCGGGAGGTGTTTTATTGGAAGAAGCTGTCGATAATATAGTTTCAACTATTCCTCTTCTAGCTCCTATTGCAACTACCGTTACAATGATCACTGTTGGCTCTATTACAGGTATAGCTATGGCTATGTCTGCTTACATTATTGACAGATTGGACTTATTGCGAGTTATAGAAATTGAGCAGCATAATTATATAATCAAACATTTAGATGATGGCATCTCTGAGAGCTTAGAACGCTCAGAGGAAATAGCCGGAAAAATGGATGAATACCTTTTAGTTTAATCGATTTTATTATTCATAACCCACCATGTTGTGGGTTATGGATGAGTGTGTATTATTTGCTTTTTATTTCTTTTTGTATATCGGTCATGATTTTTTTTAGATCTTCATTTTGATATTTTAGTTTCATAATTTCTTCTTTTAATTCTTCATTATTGTCACTGACTAACTCGTCAACAAACACTGCGTTAGCAAGAGAGACTGCAATAAACCCACCAATAACTAACACAATAATGGTAAATGAATTTAGTGCCGCATGTAGATATGGTTGTGCTTCTTTGTCTATTGAGTTCGGTAGTTCTCCCCAGTTTTCTACAGTAAATATTTCAAACACGGTATTTAGTGAAGTTAATGGTGTGCCAAAATATTCGGGTACAGTATTGGAAAAGAGGCTAAAACCAATCAAAGAGAAAAATGAAAGTAGAGTGAACAATAAGATCAATATAGCCTTGGAGCTTCTTATTGCTCTAGTGAGACCTTGAATAACTTGAGAGCCATTCGGTATTATTCTGAATATTCTAACGATTGAAATTAGTCTGAATACCCTAAGGTATATTACGCTGTCTAAATCAGAAAATGGTATTAGCGAGGCGCTAACAATCAGTAGTATAAAATCAAATTTGTGAGAGTCATTGCTGATGTATTTTTTCCATGATAACAAGTGAACCTTGTAAATAAACTCCATAGAAAAATACAAAAATAAAAATAAATCGATGTAGCTAGGTGCATATTGCGGGTATAGGTGCTGTGTAAAATAGATAGCTAGTGAGGTTAGAACCACATAAGCGGAGAATTTATCTATTTTTTCAAAGCTTGAAATATTAACTGATGATACTTCCATTATTATCGTCGCACTGCCTTTTCTGTTATATTGTAAAGCGAATCTATCAGATTACTTCAATTAGTAGCATAACTATAAACTTGGCTAGCTTAGTAGACAATAATTAATTGCGGCAAACGAATGCCAAGTAAACATTTTCGGCTTAAACCATGTGTCAGTGAAAGCTAATGCCTTGGTTCCATACTGGTAAGACCCCAGAACTCTACACACTTTCAAGTTTCTGAAAGTCCATCTAAAGGATTTTTCAGTTGAATAGAGGGGAAGTCCCTTGTGGAAATTTGTGACAGTTATAGGCTTCCTTTTGGGAGCCTATTTATGCCGACATCGTTCTGATATTAGCACTGCTCTGGCTTTCTCCGTCGAGGAAAAAACGATGATTCCGGTGTATTTAGTCTGCTTGGTAGTGATTAGTCGAACTTTTAATAATTGTCTGATTTGATAAGTAAAATGTGAAGTATCTACCTGATTGTAGATCCTATATCCTTGTAAAGTTGCGGATTATTTGAAATTTAATTTATATAAGGGTAATTGGAAATGAAACTGTATACCGTTGAAGGTGATTTAACCGCAGATAAAAGTAGTGATGCGTATCCGATGATGACACTGTGCGATAATTGTGTTGAAAAATATACAGTTGTTACCACGGAGGGTAGTTCTGAAGGGCCTTGTGAAGGGTTTGAATGCGAGGAAGATGAATAAACTAAGTCAGTTAGTGTTAATGATTATAGTCCAGTTCGAGAGTGTTGAGCTGGGCTTGATGCAACAGCTCAACACACTTCCCTAAACGACACTATCGTATTTACGAGCGGCGTTGACAGTCATACACCCGATAAGCCCACCAGCTAATATATACCATAATGAGTTCTTTGACTGATTACTGTGAGCCAAAAGTAACCCTGCCACAACACCAAGCCCAGCACCCTGTAGCTGCTCGCTTGAAGGCTTTCCATGCAGCACGCTAGAAGCCAGGTGCTCACAGTTGTTTGCTAACAACCCATATTTTTTAGCTTTCTTGATCAACAGCTCTGCTTGATAAAACAGTTCATTTTTCTGTTCTTCACTTAAATGGCTTAAGACTACTTTCACTGGTTTGCCATTTGCGTATTCTTCTAAGGCACAAATTTCTACATTGCCATCTGGAGAGTTGTGAAGCACTCGCCCTTTACCCATATAAATTCCGGCATGTTCCACGAGCAGCTTAGAACGATAAAGTAGATCACCAATACTGAGTTTATTCTTCATAATTTTTCCGTTTTGATTTAAAGTATGTGTATACAAAAATAACATTGAAATACGTAAGGCGTATATCAATGCATTTAATCTATACCTATGCACTTGATTGATCAAGTGTAAATTTGTTATTGGTGGTGAAAATGCAAGATAAAATGGTTTCGTACTCATCAATTCTGGGTGTGGTCGTCGCGAATAAGCGCAAAGAGTTAGGTATTGACCAGTGCGTGTTAGCTGAAAAAATGGGTCTTTCACAAGCGAGTTACAGCCGTTTAGAGTCGGGAAAGTCAACATTCTCTGTTGACCAGATGTTTGAATGCGCCAAAGCTCTTGGTATTGCTCCAGAAGAACTTTTCAATTCGGTTGTGAATACAGTGAACAATCTTAAGGAAAGCGAACAGGTGTCTGTTCAAGCTCAACCGAGAGGTAACGCAACAAAAGCTAAATCAGATAGCGCGAGTAATGTAGGAAAAGTTGTTGCAGGTGCCGCTTTAGCGGCGTTGATAATTGGATTGGCTGGTAAGTCCAAATAAACGTAACGAATATCAATGTAACTGATTGTATATTAGGGTATATTGCCGAAACTAAAAGTCAAAATGGTTAGGGTTTGTAGTGCTTCCAAGTTATCAAGATTTAATGAAGCCAGTATTAGAGGCTACGAAGAGTGCAGAAGTTAAGCTTAGCAACGTCATAGACTTGCTAGCTGAGCAATTCAATCTATCAGAAGAAGAAAGAACGGAGCTTCTTCCTAGCGGACGACAAGCTGCATTCACCAACCGAGTTGGATGGGCCAAAACTTATTTAGCCAAAGCTGGGCTTTTGGATTCAACAAGGCGTGGTCATTTCGTGATAACAGACTTGGGAAAAGAAGCTCTAAACAGTGGCGAAGAGATCAATAACCAATACCTTAAACGTTTTGATGACTTCAATGCGTTCACCAAGCAAAAGAATGGTGGTTCAGACAAAACTGAAGACACGAATGTGTCTGATGATGAAGCGACGCCAGATGAAGTGCTAAGGGCTGCTTACAAACAGATTAACGACGCGTTAGCTTCAGACATCTTGTCTCGAACACGTAAAGTGTCCCCAGCCTTCTTTGAGCAGCTACTAATTGATCTGCTATTAGCTATGGGTTATGGCGGGAGCGATGAGGGTATGGCTCATACCCTTGGAAAAAGTGGTGATAACGGTGTTGATGGCGTGATTAATCAAGACCCACTTGGTGTTGATCAGGTTTACATCCAGGCCAAGCGTTGATATGACCCCCTTTGTCAAATATAAGCGTAGAAGTTTCTGCTCCCACATTTCAGAGCCTTTTGTTTATTTTGGGATAGTGTTAACGCATAGATGAAGC
>NZ_VTYA01000070.1:0-1177 GCF_013114135.1 Vibrio sp. 03-59-1 | reverse complement strand
AAGATTTTAGCAACAACACCAGCACCAACTGTACGGCCACCTTCACGGATTGCGAAGCGTAGACCGTCGTCCATTGCGATTGGAGCGATTAGCTCAACCGTCATTTGAACGTTGTCACCAGGCATTACCATTTCAACACCTTCTGGAAGTGTGATATCGCCTGTTACGTCAGTTGTACGGAAGTAGAACTGTGGACGGTAACCTTTGAAGAAAGGTGTGTGACGGCCGCCTTCGTCTTTAGAAAGTACGTATACTTCAGACTCAAACTTAGTATGTGGGTTGATAGAACCTTTAGCAGCAAGTACTTGGCCACGTTCAACGTCATCACGCTTAGTACCACGTAGAAGTGCACCAACGTTCTCACCTGCACGACCTTCGTCAAGCAGTTTACGGAACATTTCAACACCAGTACATGTAGTTACTGTAGTTTCTTTGATACCAACGATTTCTACTTCGTCACCTACGCGTAGGATACCGCGCTCGATACGACCAGTTACAACAGTACCACGACCTTGAATTGAGAATACATCTTCAATAGGAAGTAGGAACGGAAGGTCTACAGCACGCTCTGGAAGAGGAATGTAAGAATCTAGAGCTTCTGCAAGCTCAACGATTTTATCTTCCCACTGTTTTTCGCCGTTTAGAGCGCCAAGAGCAGAACCTTGAATTACTGGAAGATCATCACCAGGGTATTCGTATTCAGAAAGAAGTTCACGAACTTCCATTTCTACTAGCTCAAGAAGCTCTTCATCATCAACCATGTCACATTTGTTCATGAATACGATGATGTAAGGAATACCAACTTGACGACCAAGTAGGATGTGCTCACGAGTTTGTGGCATAGGGCCATCTGTCGCAGCAACAACTAGGATACCGCCGTCCATTTGCGCAGCACCAGTGATCATGTTTTTAACATAATCCGCGTGTCCTGGGCAATCTACGTGTGCGTAGTGACGTTCTGGAGTATCGTACTCAACGTGAGAAGTTGCGATTGTGATACCGCGCTCACGCTCTTCTGGAGCGTTATCGATAGATGCGAAGTCTTTAGCTTCACCACCGTACACTTTAGAAAGTGTAGTACAGATAGCAGCAGTTAGAGTTGTTTTACCGTGGTCAACGTGGCCGATAGTACCAACGTTTACGTGCGGTTTCGTACGTTCAAATTTTTCTTTAGACA
>NZ_VTYA01000069.1:0-1235 GCF_013114135.1 Vibrio sp. 03-59-1 | reverse complement strand
GTAACAACTAACCATTCCAACTGGAATATCATCGACTGTAATCAATTGTGAGTCTAAACCCGATAAAAGACGCTGAAATGAAGAGTGTTTAAACTGTTCTAAGGCTGGGTGTGAATATAGAAAATATGGACCATTAAACTTAGTCCACTCGTCATTTGAGATAACCAAGGCATGGATAAACTCCAGCTCATGTTCTCTTGCAGGTCTAATATTTACTTTCATTTCTTACGCGAAACTCCTTGATTCTTTGTAGCAAACTAACGCCGCATTAAGTGGTGAGCAACGCCAATTACCCGACCTAAACCATTGTGACATAAACACTTAAACCGAAGTAAGCCGGAAACGCCATGCGTTGGGAATCCGTCTTAAATGCTTTGTTATGCGCGTTGTTGATTAGCTTGCTACCGCTCTAGTTCAATGTTATTTCGAATGTAAGTAGGAATAGCGAGCTTGTCGTCCAAACTTTCAAACTTGGACTCGGTATTAGCCCCAACAATTTCATTAAGTTCTTCAAAACCAACCCCTATGACTCTCGATGCTGTCATAAGACCATTAATAAATAACTTCTTTTCACGTTTGTGCTGCACTTCACTTGCTGGGATTTCGCAATAATCACTATATTCTTGAGAAATTAAAGCCAACAGCTCTGCTTTCGATTCCATACCTATACCTTTTAATCGAAATATATCGTCACATTATCAATTAGTTAACGAATAAGTTCTAGGGAATAGATCTAACATTTATCTTCGAGCGCATAACGCCGCATTAAGGGGTGAACAACGCCTCCACCCGACCTAAAGTATTGTACCGTAAACACTAAATTTGAAGTAGATACAAAAATGGCAAGCGTTGAGAATCCCTCTTAAATGCTTTGTTATATTGCCCGCACGACAGAACCAAGTTTAGCGCCAAGGTGCTGAATTGGTTACAAATCTACTGGCTTTGAACCCAGATGTAAAATGGATAGTTCGAAACCTAATCATAGACAACAAAACGCACTTGGCTAAGAAGCGAAGTGAGTTGAAATTGGCGTTATTCGATTAGCCAGAATGACAAAGAATTCGAGCGAGAAACCTGACGGCAAAGTGCGCTGAAGCCACAACTTTCAATGAAGTTCCCACATAAAAGAAGCCGCGCAAAATGAACTTGAGCCAGCAAACTTACTAACGAGGAGACTTGCGTGACGTTGCAGCTAATTAGCCGACAAACTTTCTACGTGCGATGGTCATTTTGAT